>CAJXPG010000034.1 GCA_913057925.1 uncultured Colwellia sp.
GTATTTACTGTATGGCATGGACTTTAACACTAAGTTAGCGCTAAAGGATGAAAATTATCAACATAACGCTAAGCAGCATGCGCAGAATATTGTTGATGTGAGTAAGCAGCTTAATAATGCACTACCTAATCACAGAGAACTCATTAACAAGATCAAACAATACGGCATGCAACCGTTATAGAGGTAATCGTGTAGTATTAAGGGGATGAAAATTAAGATAGGATGAAAGGCTAACAACTCATGGTAGCCTTTTTTTAGCTTAAAGTCTCATATTTCAAAGTACTAGAGTCTAATGGATTGTGGAGCGAGGTATTTTATAGCGTGCTTGTTTTAAGCAAGCTGGCTAGTTATTCTCAGGCCATTTATCAGCATATAAGCTTTTTAGTTGCTGTTGATGGTCTACAAAGTGTTGGCTAACTGTTTGGCAATATTTTTCAATATCTGCTGTTGGCGCGATCTTAGTCGTTTCAGGTGCGCTAGATAAACGCTCAGGAAATCGTTTTTTCCCCGCAAACAAACAGTACCAACTCGGAACAAAGTAAGTTAGCTCAGCATTATGACGTTTTAAAGCCGCTTCAAAATCACCATCCGCTTGATCCCAGCTGTTTAATAGTGCTGATAGTCTAGGGGAATTATTAATGTTGTTTCTATTATCACACCAGTAGTCACTATCGGTCCTTGTATTTAGGCGATAATGCGCGACGATATAGTCTTTAACGCTATCAAATACTTCGTTAAGTTTACTATTGTAAATTCCTTGCTGTTCCTCAAGAGACAATTGACTTGGGTTTTCAGCATTCGAGGCCGTGATAAAGCTTTCTACGGTGTGTTGAATAAGCATTAAAGCCGTGGCTTCAAGTGGCTCGATAAAGCCTTGAGATAATCCGACGGCCAAGACATTTTTGTGCCAGTGCTTTTCATTTCTGCCTAGGCGCATTTTGATCACTCTAGCGGCAAAATCTTGACAACTTGGCCCAATATGCGCTCTGAGTTCTTTTTCGGCTTCTTCATCAGAAATATATTTTGAAGAGTAAACATAGCCGTTACCATAGCGAGAGCTTAGAGGAATACTCCATGCCCATCCTGAAGATAATGCGGTTGAGGTGGTTTTTGAAGGTATGCTTGCAGATAAGTCTATGGTTGACTGGATTGCAATGGCGCTGTCATTAAATAAGCTGTCACTGTAATCATTAAAATCTACCTGAAGAGCTTTACCAATAAGTAGGGCAGCAAAGCCAGTGCAATCAACAAATAAATCGGCTTGATGCTGGCCATTATGCTTGGTGACTAAGGTGTCAATATTGCCATCATCAGTAAGTGTTACTTCAGCAACGGTGTCGGTTAGGTGCTTTACCCCTAAGTTAAGCATACGCTTTTTTAAGAAGTTACCGACTAATGCAGAGTCGAAATGGTAGCCATAATCCATTTTGTTAGTGAGTTCTTGACTTGCAATTGGGCTTTTATTTGCTGTTACTAAAGCTGATTGAATCCAATATTTATCAGGATGAGCGCTAACATCAAGTCCAGCTCTTCGTAATTTGGCATTATGCATAAATGCACTACCGGTTTTCCAATCCGCTTGTGAATAAAAGGGGTGAATATAGCTTGAATAAGCACTGTCTTCGTTATCCGCTAAGTTGGTCCAGTTTGGAAAACTAATACCGCATTTGTAGGTCGCATGGCATTCAGGCATCCACTCTTGCTCTGTTATTCCTAAGTGCTCAAAAAAGAGTTTTAGTGATGGCGTGGAACCTTCACCCACGCCAATTTTGCCAATATCTTCAGACTCAATGAGTACAATTTCAGCGCCTTTATTCCCCCAAGTTTTTTCTAATAAGCTTGCGGTCATCCAACCAGCAGTACCACCACCGACAATGACTATTTTTTTAGGTTGCGAATTGGCCACTAAATTACTCCACTATTATGCTTTTACTTCAAATTCATTTTGTTTGATCGTTAAACGCGTTATCTGATGTAGAGAAGCTAGGTGAGCGTAGATTAAAGGTAATACTCCTTTAGTACGAAGCTCTTCAAATCCAGCTGAAGAAAGTGAGTTCAAAACATTTTCGTCAATCATGTATATACCATTGAGTAAGAAAGGCTTCTCCTGGCTAGCTAGTTTTACATTCAAGGCTTTTGCAACAAATAATTTTTTGCTAGCAAGTGTCTCAATGATAGCTTTAGTTTGCTCAGTAAAGTTTGCCACTCTAAGTAGGGCTTCGGTTCGTTGTGATAAGTATTCTGTTTGCTCGCCTTTATCATCAAATAAGGCATTACCCGCTTCGCTAGTTATTAATGGGCTTTTTTCATCAAAACACACTAAAACTTCATCACTGTCATCAGCTGTTTTTACCAAAGAGAAAGGAGCGTTATTAAAGCCGACAGGAGCAACAGGGCAAGACCACTCGGTATCTTGACAATAAAGGTTTATACCGGCTTTAATGCCCATCATAGCGACACTAGTGAATTGACCTGTCTCTTCATTTTTTACAAAAATAATCGGAAACTCAGTTGATAACGGAATAAAGTCCTGTGCAGTGACAGGTATTAAATGTTGCTCTTTAAAACGTGAAACATCATTTTTATGTAGTACTTTTAATTTTGCGTGCTCTTTGTTATTTAAAGGTGTCATGAAAAGAGTTACTCCAGTTGTCTTTTAAGTTAGTAGTTAATCATCATTGATGTGGAAAAACATATAATGAATGAACATTTATTTGTTGTTGACGCTAGCGAATGAAGAGATAGACAGCCTGCCTTTGTCAAGGTCACCGCAATAGCTTTGTTCTGATGTTAAATTAGCGCTATGTAAAATATTGGCAGGGTAAATAACTAATCTATTTACTTTTGCCTCAATCGTTAGGATTTGTTCAAATACTGATGTAGTGCTGGTTAGGTAGCTTTTATGCTCACCACTGTATTTCGCTACCTCTTGGCTCATCTCTGGTAACAAGTGCCTTTGTTTCGCTGTGAACTCAGAAATGTTCAGAGGTTTGTACTTGTAAAAGCTGGTGCCCCCTAATTCTTTAGGTGATAGATAGTGAACAAAGGCATAATCATTATCATTACATGAATCTACATGAGGCATTTTTTGGTTAGTGTTGAGCTCACTCGGTTTACACGTGACTAATGATAATAAACTACTATGAAATGTACTTTGTGTTTGAGCGTCGCAAGAGATAAGTGGAAAAATGTCAGTCTCAAAAAAGTCTTTCAACAGACGTGTGTAAGGCATTGGCATTTTATCTCGCATACCAGGGAAAAGGGTATTGTCAGAGAACATGGGGTTTAAGTAAGCAATGTTATGAGCAAAAATTTTGACAGGGGCTATGTCCAATAAAAAATTATCAATAACAATTACTTTCAAAGAAGTGTCGGGAATTGAAAGTGTTTGTATTTTTAATTCATTGTTAATTTTGAGGTTTTTCATAGCTGTACATTCATCTCTTACAATATTAGTAACGTTTAGCTTAATGCAATATTGTAATGTTTTTTTAAATTTTTCAATATTTGATATATTCAATATACTCAGGTTTGACAGCGCTGTCAAAGTGATGTTTAAGCTAAGGGTCTACGTACGTTCAAGCGAATAAAGCGCTCTATAAGCAAGTAGTATATTAACTTAGGCTTATGCAATTCCAATGATGATTAGCGTGAACCATCATGATGCTTTGTTGAAACAATGAAGAAGATGAAGTGCAAATTAAGTAATTTGTTTAATCTTGTAACTATACTCGCTTTAAATGTATTTATTTTTGACAGCGCTGTCAAAAGTAGGGATAGTTAGACAATTATCAATATTAAACGCAAAATGATTGTTGCAAAACAATACAGAATAAAGGCCCATTAACATGCATATAAAGAAGATTAATAAAAAAATCTTAGCACTTACAATTGCTGCTAGTTTATCACTCATTGGCTGTGAACAAGCGCCAGAACGAGCGATTGATACTGGTGAAAAGATTAATTTACAAGCAATTTATTCAGTAACACAAGATGATATTGACAGTATCGCTAAAAACTTAGATGTGAATTATCGTGTAGTAACCAATATCCTTTCTGATAAATGTGATAGCAAAATAGCTGACGGTAAATGTTTTGAAGTTGAGTTAACTTTTACTGCGAAAGAGGCTATCGCCGCTAAAGATTGGACTATTCATTTTAGCCAAATCGCCCCTATTCAATCATTTGAAAGCGAAGACTTTACTGTTAAACATTTAAATGGAGACCTGCATGTTATTGGTTTGCAGGATAACTTTTCGGGTTTTTCTCAAGGCGAAACAAAAACATTAAATTTCCGCGCAATGTTTTGGTCTTTAGCAGAGTCTGACGTGATGCCAAATTACATTGTTAGCGCTCCGGGATTAACTGCTAAAGTTGTTGAAAGTACTAAACCTTATATTGATAAGGACACTGGTTTAGAAGTATTACCTCATGCAGAAACATTCACCGATGAAGCAAAGCAGTTTAAACGTAGTGCTAATGATAAAACGCAGTGGTTAACAAGTGAGAGTTTATACCAACGAAACGCTACTTTAGTGAAAGACGAGTTGGCTGTGGTGCAAGCGATTATTCCAACACCCAAGTCAGTCAGTATTGATGCTAACAAAGGGTTTGCAGATATTAGTCAGGGGATCTCGGTATCTTTAGGTAATGTTCAACCTAAAGACGTCGATGCCGCAATTGCACGACTTAATACTTTAGGTGTGAAGCAAAATCCTGCTGGATTGCCTCTGCGTTTAAGTATTTCTGCGGACAATAATAAGGTAATTGGTAGTTATAACTTAACAGTAACGGAAGAGGAAATTGTTATTGTTGGTGTTGATGGAAATGGTGTTTTTAACGGTTTACAGTCTTTAGCAAGTTTAGTAACTGTTGGCGAGTCACGAATTCCTAAGCTAGCTGTTAATGATGAGCCTCATTATGCCTTTCGTGGCATGTTAGTTGATGTAGCACGTAACTTTCATTCAAAAGAGTTTATCTTAAATCTTCTTGATCAAATGGCAGCTTATAAACTAAATAAACTGCATTTACACTTAGGTGATGATGAAGGTTGGCGTTTAGAAATCCCAAGTTTACCTGAGCTTACCAGTGTTGGTGCAAAGCGTTGTTTTGATGTAACCGAGCAACATTGCTTAATGCCGCAGTTAGGTGCGGGTGTTGATGAAAACTCTTCAGTTAACGGCTACTACAGTGTCAGTGATTATCAAGAAATCTTGCAAGCAGCAACTGCACGTCATATTCAAGTGATCCCATCTTTAGATATGCCGGGCCACTCACGTTCATCAATAAAAGCAATGACAGCTCGTTTTAATAACTTTAAAGCTAAAGAGCAAGAAGATAAAGCCAGTGAATTTCTACTGGAAGACTTTGAAGATAAAACTACATACTCGTCTGTTCAGTTCTACGGCGATAACACCATTAATGCGTGTTTAGAGTCATCTTACGATTTTGTTATCGAAGTGATGAAACAAGTTAAGCGCATCCATGCTAGCGCAGGACAACCTTTAACTCGATACCATATCGGTGCTGATGAAACGGCCGGTGCTTGGTTAGAGTCTCCCGCCTGTAAAGCGTTTGTTGCTAACAATGATAAAGGTGTTACCAAAATGAGTGAGCTAGGTGCTTACTTTATTGAACGTGTTGCCGGAATATTATCAGAGCTTGATATTGAAACAGCTGGCTGGAGTGATGGCATGGAGCATACGCGTAAAGAAAATATGCCCGCTATTGTTCAAGCAAATGCTTGGGATGCATTATTTTGGGGGGGGCATGATAAAGTTCATCAGTTAGCTAATCGTGATTGGCAAGTAGTAATATCAAGCCCTGATGCTTTATATTTTGACTTTCCACATGAAGCAGATCCAAAAGAGCATGGCTACTATTGGGCATCTCGCCACACTAATACAGAAAAAGTATTTCAATTTATGCCTGATAACTTACCTGTTCACGCGGAATTTTGGCTAGATAGAGAAGATAATGCTTATACCGCCGACGATACTAAAACACCATTAGCGAAAGGGCAGAAGTTCTTAGGTATCCAAGGACAATTGTGGAGTGAGAATGTTAGAACAGATGATATGGTTGAGCATAAAGTCTTTCCGCGTTTATTGGCGTTAGCTGAACGTGCATGGCACAAAGCGCATTGGGCAGTACCTTATAACTATCAAGGCGCTAAATACTCACAGCAAAGTGAACACTTTACTGCACAAATGCAAAAAATGCGGGATAGTCAGTGGTCATTATTTGCTAATACCTTAGGCCAAAAAGAATTCGCCAAGCTAGAGCTTGCACAAGTTGATTATCGTTTACCTACTGTGGGGGCAATTGTTAAAGACGGAAAGTTACATGCCAATGTAGCGTTTCCGGGCCTAACTATTGAGTACCAAGTCAATAATGGGAAATGGCAAACTTATCAACAGCCTACTACTGTACAGGGAACAGTTAACCTGAGAAGCCGTAGTATAAACGGTCTCAGAGCAAGTAGAACTACCCAAGTAAAATAATTTCCTTAAAATTTTCTGGTTGATATTTTTCGAACAGTATCAACTAGTTAATTTACAATTGTTCACAAAAAAGTAAAAAGCTGATATTTTATCCTAAAAAATAAATGACAACGCTGTCATTTGTCGATAAGATGAAAAAATCAAAAAAATATTAATTGTATGAAAAGGCAACTCGGGGTCGGTATGTTGACAAGTAGTAATAAAAATAAGGAATTATTTTTTGGTATTGATGGTGGTGGCAGTAAATGCAAGGCCATTATTATGAATAAAGATAATGAAATACTTGGCACCGGAATATCTGGGCCAGGTAATCCATTACACGGCTTTGACCAAGCAACTAACTCAATAACCGAATCAGCTAAATTAGCCCTTGAAGATGCGGGATTATCTGAACTTGAACTAAGCGACATAGTTGCAGGTGTTGGCTTAGCGGGCGTTAATCTTCCTGTGCTTTTTGATCAAATGGCTGCATGGCAACACCCTTTTAAGGCAATGCATTTAGCAACTGATTTATTAATAGCTTGTCTAGGTGCCCATGATGGCAGTGATGGCGCGGTTATGATTAGCGGTACCGGTTCTTGTGGTTTTTCCTGTGTTGATGAGCAACAAACTATTGTTGGTGCTCACGGCTTCCCACACGGTGACAAAGGCAGTGGTGCTTGGTTTGGTCTGCAAGGGGTTAAACAAGTGTTGTTGTCCCTTGATGGTATAGTGCCAACTACCTTGATGAGTGATGTGTTACTTAAGAAATTAAACTGTAAAGACGATACTGACTTAGTTGAAGCAGTCGCCAGTCAAAAAGCGACTTACTATGCTCAACAAGCAAACCTTGTTTTTGATGCCGCAGAGCAGGGCGATAAAGTCGCGCTTGCTATTGTGGATGAAGGCGCTGAATATATTAATAGTATTGCTCGCACCTTACTCACTAAAAATCCACCTCGCATTTCTATGATAGGTGGCTTAACTCCACGGTTAAAACCTTGGTTAGCTGATGATATTAAAGCCAAGCTTGAAGAACCTATTAGCCCGCCTGAAGTAGGTTCGGTGCTTTTTGCTAGACAACAGCAAGCAAAACAATCAGTTCAGCAATCTGCTTGATAGCTTTATAATTGCTTTGAACCATCATTACTTGAGAAAACAGGGATCATAAATGACACAAACACGTTTCCATGCTAGCAGACTATTTGACGGCCAAGCTTTCCTTGATGACCAAGTGTTAACTATCGTTGACGGTAAAATTACACATATTGATCAAGATACTAATAACGTAGATGTTGTCGCAACAGGTCTTGTGGTCCCGGGCTATATTGATTTGCAAGTCAATGGAGGTGGCGGAGCATTATTTAATGACTCTCCTTCTGTTGAAAATTTAAAAACGATTATGCTAGCCCATGCCAAGTTTGGTACTACGGCAATGACACCTACCTTAATCACCGATAAAGTTGAAGTGATGGAACAAGCGGCTGATGCCATTGCACAAGCTTTAGCTGAAGGTGTACCAGGCATTGTTGGTGTTCATTTTGAGGGGCCACATTTATCCGTGGCAAAAAAAGGAACTCATTGTGAAGACTATATACGTCCAATATCTGATGCTGAGTGGCAAGTGCTATCTCGCCAAGATATCGGTCAAGTTATTGTTACCTTAGCGCCTGAAACCATTAGCGCTGATGATGTCAGTCGCATGGTGAAACTCGGCATTAAAGTTTGTTTAGGGCACACTAACGCGGATTTTGAAACTGCACAGCAGGCAATTAATGCCGGTGCAAGTGGCTTTACCCATCTGTTCAATGCTATGTCACCATTACAGGGGCGAGAGCCTGGTGTTGTTGGCGCGGCTTTACTTAATAACAATACCAGTTGTGGTTTAATCGTTGATGGCTTTCATGTGGATTATGCGAGTTGTAAGTTAGCTATTCAGGCTAAACCACAAGGTAAAATCTTTTTAGTTACCGATGCGATGCCGCCAGTAGGTACAGATCAAACTGAATTTGCTTTATATGACCGTACTGTTTACGTCGATAATGGCAAACTAACTTCAACGACGGGTGAATTAGCGGGTTCTTCATTAGATATGGCATCTGCTGTTAAAAATACTCATCAAAAATTGGGTATCTCGTTAGATGAGGCAATACGTATGGGCAGTTTATATCCTGCACAGTATTTATATCAAAGTCTTATGGTCTGCCGTGGTGAACTTAAAGAAGGTAAGCAGGCAGATATGGTTGTACTTAATGATGATTTATCAGTGCAATCCACCTGGATTTCAGGACAAAAGATTTAGTAGAAAAAACAACTTATACATTCAATTTACGCAATAATTATAACAACAACGCAAGATAGAGGAAGTTATGGAAATGTCAGCCACCCAAGAGAATAAACAGAGTAACGCACTGCCGATGGTTATCGTCGCAGGGCTATTTTTCATTTTAGGTTTTGCTACCTGGTTGAACGGTTCATTGATGCCTTATTTGCAACAAATTTTGCAATTAACACCATTCCAAGCATCGCTAATCTTATTTTCTTTTTATATCGCGGTTACCTTTACCGCTCTGCCTTCTGCGGCAATTATTCGTAAAGTTGGCTATAAAAACGGTATGGCACTAGGCATGGGCACCATGATGGTTGCTGGTTTATTATTTATTCCTGCGGCTAAAACACAAATATTTCCATTGTTCTTATTAGCTCAGCTAGTCATGGGGACAGGACAAACATTATTACAAACAGCAGTAAACCCTTACGTAGTTCGTATTGGTCCTGAAGAGTCTGCTGCTGCACGTATCTCTATCATGGGTATTTTAAATAAAGGTGCCGGTGTTGTTGCGCCAATCGTTTTCACCGCGTTAATTTTGAGCGGTTTTACTGATACTGTCGGTACAGAGCTAAGCCAAACACAAATTGATGCGATGGCTGACAAGCTAATTATGCCTTATTTAGGTATGGCATTATTTATTGGTATTTTAGGTTTTGCTGTTAAAAAATCTCCGCTGCCTGAACTAGAAAGTGAAGCAGAAGAGGGTGAAAATAAAGGTCATTTAAAAGAAGCGTTAGCGCATCCTAACCTTGCTTTAGGTGTCGTTGCACTATTTTTGTATGTTGCTGTTGAAGTTATTGCTGGTGATACAATTGGTGCTTTTGCCCTTGCCTTAGGTGTTGAAAACTATAGTGTGATGACTTCTTATACCATGGGTTGTATGGTGCTGGGTTATATTTTAGGTATTGCATTAATTCCACGTTTTATTTCACAACAAAAAGCCTTGATGGTGTCTGCGGTTTTAGGTCTGTTACTAAGCTTAGGTGTTGTATTAGGTGACAATAACTCTTTTGCAATCGCTAATTCAATGTCATTTATTTTAGGTGGTGCTCAATTACCAGATACATTGATCTTAATTGCTTTCTTAGGCCTTGCTAATGCCATTGTATGGCCAGCGGTATTCCCATTAGCACTGTCTGGAATGGGTAAATTGACGAGTGTTGGCTCAGCGTTATTAGTGATGGGGATTTCAGGTGGTGCATTTGGACCATTGTTCTGGAGCTTAGCGAGTGGCACTAGTGGTCAAGCTATTGATCTTCAAGGTGGTTATATAGTGATGTTACCTTGTTATTTATTTATATTATTCTACGCTGTTAAAGGCTGTAAGATGAAATCTTGGAAGTAATATACTCATTAAGAGTTATGTAAACCTGCGCGTTAAAACCATCGTGAATTTGATGTGATTTAAACGACAGTATAAAAACCTCAAGTTAGTTTCATCACTGCTTGAGGTTTTTTTGTTAGGAATATTGGTGTGTTAACCGCATATAGTGGAAAGTAATAGCTTAGTCTTTATTAGTGTTTAAAACATCCTTATCTGGTTGTACCAGATGTTGACCTTAGTTCATAAGGTGGCTATTATTAATACATAGCTTAAGGTCAGACCACTAACGAAATTGTGTCGTTAAACGATAAAACTGTTAGCTAAACTATACAAATAAAGTTGTTACTAATTTAAAAGGATTTAAATATGAGTGAAGCAAAACGTAAGGTTACCGTAATATACTGTTGCGATGATGATCTGTCATTGTATCGCAAAACTCGCAGTTTCAACTTAAACGCTTACGGCGATATGATTATTCCTCAAGATTTCAAACGTGGTAAAACTATCGTCGCGGTATGCGATGGTGAGATAAATGTTATTAATAGTATTGGTGACAAACTAGTAGAAGAGTTCTAACAGCTAACAGCATTTATTTTTAAACTAGATAATATCTAGCACTTTATTAAAGCGACTAAAGTATCGAATTTTTTAGTTATAAATATAAAGAAACACCCTTGATATGGCGACATATCAAGGGTGTTTTTGTTTAAGCTAATGAGAATATTGCAGCGCTAATTTTCGCTTACACTTTAAGCTGAGTACTAATAGTTTAGCTACTTTCTTTAAAGTCGATTAATAACCTTTACTCTCTAGTTGTTTTTCAGTGTACTTTGTTTTTTCATGTTTCTGACCCTTCTTATCAGCAAGCTCTGCCGGCATATAGTTTTCATCATGTTTTGCCAGAACTTCACTTGCTTCAATGCTAAGGCCTGTAGGCGGGTGATCTTCAAGTGTGCCATTAGCAACAATGCCTTGTCCTTCACGGAAAAGATCAGGCAATATGCCTTCATAGTAAACTGTTACCATAGGGTCGGTATCTTTAAACTCAATTGGCATTGTCATATCACTTAATCTAAATGATACCTTTAAGCTTTCAGGATCGCGCTTAACAGAGCCAGGAACAACTAAACCACCAATACGAATGCGTTGACCAATGCTCGGTTTAAGGCCGGTTTCTTTTTTACCTTGCGTTATTTCTGAAGGGGTAAAAAATAAATCGATATTTTGGCTTAATGCGTACAACACTAAACCTGAAACAGCGCCGATACCGATTAAAATGCTGGCTACTATGGTAAGACGTTTTTTACGACGTGGATTCATTATTCTGTGACCTCATTTAATGCTTTATTTTGTTGTTTACGTTGCTCTCGGGCTTGGCGAAGTTTATCTTCACGTTGCTTACGCTTAGCGATTTGATTAATTATTTGTTGATGACCGGCTTTTGAGCTGACCAATAAAAGGGTAAGTATTAATGCCGCAGCACCAAAGGAAAGCCAGACATAAAAACCATAGCCGCCCATATCGATGAAATCGCTAAAACTATTAAATTGCATTGACTGCTCTCCAAGTACTTCGCTAATTTTAGAGTTGATTGATGTAACTTAGTGTTACTTAGTTGTATTTTGTTGTACTAACTCGCGCACCCAAGGACGTATGCTATTACGAGCTAAGATCTCATTTCTAAAGCGTAAACAAACGATCACACCAACCAATAATGAAAAACCTATAAAACAAAAAATAAATGGCCATAACATATCAAGCGACATAGATGGCTTACCTAGCTTACTGACGGTAGAACCTTGATGAAGAGTGTTCCACCAGTCAACTGAGTATTTAATGATTGGAATATTAATAACACCAACTAACGTTAATATACCTGCAGCCTTACCCGCGAGGTTTTTATCTTCAAAGGCACTATGTAAAGCGATAACGCCAAGGTATAAAAATAATAAAATCAACTCAGAAGTTAATCTTGCATCCCAAATCCACCAAGTGCCCCACATAGGTTTACCCCAAGCAGCACCGGTTATGAGTGCAATGGCGGTAAAAGCGGCGCCAACAGGTGCCATCGCCGCAGCAGAAGCATCAGCTAATTTTAATTGCCAAACTAAGCTACTAAATGCAGCAACAGCCATGGCGAAATAGATACCCATGGATAAAGAGGCTGCAGGAACATGAACATAAAAAATACGAAAACTATGACCTTGCTGGTAATCAGCAGGTGCAAACAGTAATGCCCAAACGAGTCCAATACTTAAGAAGATGGCAGCAAGCCAAGCTAGCCAAGGCAGCATTTTATTGGTGAAGTTGTATGACACTTCAGGATTTGCATAGGGGTGTAACCATTTCCACATTAGTTAGTACTCACTTTTAGGGCTGCGCCAACTGCAAAAGGGGCGAGCGATAAAGAACCGAAAAATAGCGCGGCAATTATAGCAAGTTGTCCGCTGTAAGGTAAGCCAAGTGCTGCTGTATCAATAGCACTGGTCGCAAAAATTAAAACAGGTATGTAAAGTGGTAAAACCAGCAAACTTAGTAACACGCCACCTTTTTTAATACCTACTGTAAGCGCAACACCAATAGCCCCTAACAAGCTTAATACCGGCGTGCCAAGTAAAAGTGTCAGTAACAGCGCGGTGTAGCTTTGTTCGTTTAAGTGCAGTAGTACCGCAAGTAATGGCGCAATTAAAATAAGTGGTAAGCCGGTGATAATCCAATGAGCAAGTATTTTCGCCAGTACCAATAAAAATATTGGGTGCGGGCTTAATAGCATTTGTTCTAAAGAACCGTCTTGGTGATCTGACTTAAATAACCTATCTAAAGAGAGTAACGTCGCCAATAAAGCGGCCACCCAGATAATGCCTGGTGCTATTCTACTTAATGTTTGTGCTTCAGGACCTATGCCTAAAGGAAATAAGGTGATCACAATAACAAAAAACAACAATGGATTGATAATGTCATCTTTGTGTCTCATGGCAATAGTTAAATCGCGCTTTAACACCAACATAAATGCATGACGATAAGACAATCGAACCGAAGACTTGGCGTGTTCGGTTGAAGTTGTTGTCGTTGTTAATTCTGCAGATTGTGCTTTTAAGGTCATTCTTTTATTTCCTAAGCGTTAATCAAAAGCACAATCGCTATTGTAATCTAAAGTAATTTTTTTGACTTGCTCTGGTTTAATTGAGATCAAGTCTTGATGCGTAGTTAAAATGACACACCCGCCGCGGCTGGCATGATCAATAAATAGCTGTTCTAAACTTGCCACACCTTGTTTATCGATGGCGGTAAATGGTTCATCTAATATCCAAACCGGAGCATCACTTTGATAAAGGCGAGCTAATGCAATTCGTCTATGTTGACCTGCACTAAGATGCGATGCCAGGCTATCTTCAAATCCAAGTAGATTAACATTTGCTAGATACTCTGAAGTCTTGCTAGCGTCGTTACCATGCAAGGCAAGGTTAAATGCTAAGTTTTCTTCTGCTGTCATCTCGCCTTTAACACCAGATAAATGCCCAAAGTAGAGTAAGTTTTGCTGAAATTCCTCGCGGCACTGATTCACGGCTTGTGCTTTATATAGGACTTGACCGTCATAAGGCTGAGACAAACCTGACAATATGCGTAATAAGCTAGTTTTACCTGAACCATTAGGCCCTTCAACTTGCACTATATCTCCAGCATGAATCTCAATAGACAGTTCATCAAATAATAAGCGCTCTTCTCTAATACAAGTTAAGTTGTTAGCGCTAATTAATGGGGGTAAACTTTGTTTTGGCAATGTCTTCACTTTCTTTATTAAATAGTAATTGTGTCTAACTAGGTGGCAAATACTAACGCATGTTTGTCGTGTTATTGTTGATATGGATCGTATAATCACTTTGGGCAATATAATACCATAGCCAGCACATACATAGAGCACGAAAGTTGTAACATTATGAAACAACTTGAGTGGTTAATTTACATTAATATTGTTTGCAATTAAATGTTAGTATGACGCGATAATTTTTAATCTACAAAGTTATCGATTATAACGAGATAGTAGATTAACTGTTTTTAGAAGTAGAGCGGAGAAATTAATGATACCTGACCTGGTAGCAAACCAAATACCTGAACTCGTTCCCGAACTTGGTCAACTTGCCCTCACCATAGCATTGGCATTTGCCATATGTTTAAGTTTAATTCCACTTATTGGTGTTCATAGCCCGCAACAGAGTTCTTTGAAACGACTCGTTGGATATGCCAAGCCCTTAACATATGGTATGTTCATTTTTACCGGCATTAGTCTTGTTATTCTCGGTTATAGTTTTGTTATCGATGACTTCTCAGTTAAATATATAGCTAGCCACTCAAATAGTCATTTGCCGTATTACTTTAAAATAAGTGCTGTTTGGGGCGGACATGAAGGTTCATTATTACTTTGGGTATTCTCATTAACTGCTTGGACTGCTGCAGTAGCAAAATTCTCTAACGGTATCGAAGAAGAGTTTATTACTCGGGTGCTTGCAGTAATGGGCATGATAGGTGTTGGTTTCATCGCTTTTACCCTGTTAACATCTAACCCTTTTGAACGTTTATGGCCAAATGTGCCAATGGAAGGTCGGGACTTAAACCCGCTATTACAAGATGTTGGTTTAATTATTCATCCGCCATTACTTTATCTAGGTTATGTAGGCTTTGCTGTTGCTTTTGCCTTTGCTGTTGCTGCGCTTATGGCTGGTAAGATGGATGCTGCTTGGGCGCGTTGGTCACGTCCTTGGACAGTTGGTGCCTGGATGTTTTTAACTTTAGGTATTGCACTAGGTAGTTGGTGGGCATACTACGAACTTGGCTGGGGCGGTTGGTGGTTCTGGGATCCGGTTGAAAATGCTTCCTTTATGCCATGGTTAATTGGTACCGCACTGATTCACTCGTTAGCGGTTACCGAAAAACGCGGAACCTTTAGAAACTGGACCATTTTATTAGCTATTTTTGCCTTTGGCTTGAGCTTATTAGGAACCTTCTTAGTTCGTTCTGGCGTAATTACCTCTGTGCATTCATTTGCCGCAGATCCATCGCGCGGTATCTTTATATTGATGCTACTTGCTATTGCAATGGGGGGCGCATTAACACTTTACGCTTTCAGAGCAAATACGGTAGCTAGTTTTTCTCGTTTTGCTTTTTACTCTCGTGAAACAGCGTTATTACTGTGTAACGTAATATTAGTCATTGCCACAGTAACTGTTCTACTCGGTACACTATATCCACTGCTGGTTGATGCACTAGGTTACGGTAAAATATCAGTAGGCCCGCCGTATTTCAATGCGGTGTTTGTTCCTATAATGAGTATTTTATTTATCATCATGGGTATTGGGCCACTCATTCGCTGGAAGAAGGCTAAACAAGGTGAGTTGCGCAAACAAATCTTTAAACCTTCAGTATTAAGTCTTGCTTTTGGTTTACTGTTCCCAATCGTTTATGGCGGTGAGTTTAATGCGCTAGTTGCTATGGGGATGATTCTTGCTTCATGGGTATTCTTAGTAGTACTTAGAGAAGTGGTAAATCAATATAAGATTCAAGGTAAATTAACCTTAAGTCATTTAGGTATGGCAGTCGCTCATGCGGGTATTGCGGTGACAATTGTTGGTGTTACTGTGGTTTCCATGTATGAAAGCGAAACAAATATTAAAATGTCGGTAAACGACAAAGTGCTAGTTTCAGGTTACGACATTGAATTTAAAGGTATTAAAAATGTTGAAGGGCCGAACTATAGTGCTCAGCAAGGACAAGTGAACGTCTATCAAGATGGTGAATTTATTACCTTGTTAAAACCAGAACGTCGTGCCTACCGTGTACAAACCATGGGGATGACTGAAGCGGCAATTGATCCTGGTTTATTTAGAGATGTTTATGTTGCGCTTGGTGATCCTTTACCTGATGGTGCTTGGGCTATCCGTGTTCATTACAAGCCGTTTGTCCGCTGGATTTGGCTTGGCGCTATCTTCATGAGTATAGGTGGTATCTTATCAATGCTTGATAAACGTTATCGTCGCAAGAAAACCAGTAAAGCTGCTGAAAATGTTGTTGCAGACTCACTAACTAGCTCTGTTGCAGCAAATAATACGAAAGTAACGGAGGCCTAATCAATGGGAAAATTAATACGCTTTTTACCATTGATTTTAGTGCTTGCCTTAGGCGTTGTTTTATATCGAGGTCTGTCATTAAATCCACAAGATATGCCATCGGCACTTGTGGGAAAGACCATGCCAAGCTTTTCATTGTCAACGTTAAATGATGGTAATAAAACGGTTACCGAAGCTGATTTACAAGGTGATATAGTACTACTTAATGTTTGGGCGACATGGTGCCCAACCTGTAAGTACGAACACCCATACTTAGTGGATATTGCTAAAAACCCACAGGTTAAGTTGTATGGTTTAAATTACAAAGACGAGCGAGATGCTGGCCAGAAATGGTTACAACATTATGAAGATCCCTATGTGTTTTCTATTTTTGACGAAGCGGGTACTGTTGGTTTAGATCTTGGTGTCTATGGTGCCCCAGAAACGTTTGTTATCGATCATCATGGCATCATCAGAAAGCGTTTTGCTGGTGCGATAGATACTCGAGTCTGGCGACGTGAGTTTGAGCCACTAATCGCTCAGTTAATTGCTGAAAAAAAGCAGGGTAAATAAAATGAAGATAATTAACATACTCGTGATAGCCATAGCGGTATTTTTCACGGCTAATAATGCTGTTGCTAATGCCATTGATACTTATGAATTTGACGATGAAGTAACAAAAATTCGCTTTCAAGCATTAAGTAAAGAGTTACGCTGCCCTAAATGTCAAAATCAGAACTTAGCAGACTCTAACTCGCCCATTGCTGCTGATTTACGTAAAGAGTTATACGAACTATTAAAGCAGGGTAAAGCTGACATCGAAATTGTTGACTTTATGGTTAATCGTTACGGTGAGTTTGTTTTATATCGTCCAAGAGTTTCCTCAATAACTTATGTTTTATGGTTTGGTCCTGCGGTTTTAATTTTGATTGGCATTATCGTGGTCATTGTTGTAGTTCGACGAAAGCCAGTTGATAAAGCTCAAATCGCCCTAAGTGCTGAGCAACAAGATAAGCTAAAAAACTTACTCAATGATAAATAGATGTCATCATTCGATACACTAAAATAAGTAGTAGAAAAGATTATGGAATTTATATTTATAGGTCTAGCCTTTTTAATTTTATTATTATTAATTGTTTGGCGACCTTTCTTTAAACAAGATAAAAAAGTTAACTTAGATAATGCCAAGCTGCGTCATGAAACCAATGTGAGCTTGTATCGCGAACATAAAAAAGAGATTGAAAAAGACTACCGTGAAGGCGGTATTGATGAAGAAAGCTATCAATACTTATTGGCTGAACTTGATAATACTTTATTACAAGATATTGAAGCAGGCGCTAGTGAGAAAGAAGTAAGCGTTGTGCAGTATAAGCAATTTTCAGTGCTTTGGCCTATGGGATTAAGTCTGTTTATTGTTATTTTTTCAATCGCGCTATATAGCAAGCACGGTAGTTTTAATAAGGTTACACAAATGCCTGCAGGACATGCGCAACAGCAGTCTATGACGCAAGAACAAATGCAAATGCAGCGTGAAAAAGAGGCGATGGAATATATCGCAAAAATGGAGAAGCACCTTGAAGGTAAGCCTGATGATGGCGAAGCTTGGTACAACTTAGGGCAGACGTATGTTGCTGTAGGAGGGTTTGATGAAGCGGTAGCTTCTTTTAATCAAGTTATCCGTATCGAGGGCGAACATGCTGATTTGTTAGGGGCTATCGCGCAAGCGCTCTATTATAAAAACGAACAAAAAATAACGGCCGATGTTCAAAAATATATAGATAAAGCATTAGCATTAGATTCAAATGACCCGTCGACTAATATTTTACTTGGGATGCACAATTTTATCACTGAAGATTACCCGCAGGCCATTTCATACTGGCAGCGTGTTATTGATACTAATAATCAAGGTGTTAACATTGCAGCGCTTAAAGAGGCAGTTGCCGAGGCTAAGAAGCGGATGAATATGCCAGAAGCGAATAGCAGCGATATGGCCGGCCCGCAGTTAAAAGTTAACGTGAGTTTATCTGATGATATTGCTAAAGCATTAGCAGAAGGTGAAGACAGAGTAGTATTTGTTTATGCAGTGCCGACTAATGGTCAACGCATGCCACTGGCTGCGGTAAAACTAAAAGCCAGTGATTTACCGACCGTTGTGGTGTTAAATAATAGCCAAGCCATGAGCAGTGAAAATACCTTAGGAAGTGTCGATAAGGTACATGTTTATGCCATTGCCTCTAAACAGGGTGGTGTTGGAATTAAATCAGGTGATTACAAAGCAGAAGCACTCGGTGTTGATGTAAACAGTGATAAAACACTTGAGTTAGTTGTCAATCATCTGGTTGAGTAAAGATCATAATTAGATAGTTTTTACTAAGGGTGTTGATCTGTTATGGATTTTCACCCGTATAACTTTCTCCTAAATCTAAACAACAAAAAAGAAAAAAAATGAAATCACGCTTTAGCGCACGTAAAAAAGATAGCGACGTTTTATCTTCATCGGTTGAACCTAAGAAAACGGCAGTATTAATCACTAACCTTGGCTCGCCGGATGAACCAACCACCAGTGCTGTGCGCCGTTATTTACGTGAGTTTTTATCTGACCCTAGGGTTGTAGAAATTCCCCGCCTTATTTGGTTAACTATTTTATACGGTATTATTTTAGTTGTTAGACCGGCTAAGTCAGCCAAGTTGTATCAAACTGTATGGCAAGATGATGGTGCTCCATTAATTTCTATTACCGCTAAACAAAAAGAAAAGTTATTGCGAAAAGTGAAACAAGCATACGGGGATGATGTGCTTGTTGATTTTGCTATGCGTTATGGCAACCCTTCAATTTCTAATACTTTGCAAAAATTTCAACAGCAAGGAGTGGATAATTTGGTTGTTTTACCTTTGTATCCACAATATGCCGGACCCACAACCGCTTCAACTTTTGATGCGGTAAGTAAGGAGCTACAAAAATGGCGCTATGTACCATCGCTTCATTTTATCAATAGTTACCAGCAAAACCCTGGTTATATTAAAGCGTTAGCTAACACTATTGTTGAGCATGTAAAAAGCCATGGGAAACCTGATAAATTAGTCTTGTCCTATCATGGTATGCCAGAGCTTTTTCATCAATGGGGCGATCCTTATTATGATGCTTGTATTGAAACTACGTCATTATTAAAGCAGCAGTTGTTAGTGCCTGAGCTTGTTGAAGAATACGGTTTTAAAGACAATGAAATTATTTCTACGTTTCAGTCACGATTTGGCAAGGCAGAATGGCTGAAACCCTATACCGATGAAACGTTGGAAAAGTTACCTTCTTTAGGTAATAAGCATATTGCCATTTTAAGTCCTGCCTTTAGTAGTGACTGTCTTGAAACCCTTGAAGAATTAGAGCATGAAAATCGCGAGATATTCATGGATGCTGGTGGAGAGCAATACCATTATATTCCAGCATTAAATGACCGTGATGATCATATAGACGCATTATTTGATGTGTTATCCCCCGTATTAGCTGCCACTCAATAACCCTATCTATAAATAAAACTTCATAAACCTGACTTGCTTCACCTTGTTAAATTGTTATACTGTTTTTATATACAGCTTTTGTCGCGATAAGGTTTATGAATACTCAACGAAAGATAATCCACATAGATATGGACTGCTTTTATGCGGCTGTTGAGATGCGTGACTTTCCTGAGTATCGCAATATCCCATTAGCCGTTGGAGGTGACGGCCCTCGCAGTGTTCTGTGTACTTGTAATTATCAAGCAAGAGAGTTTGGTGTTCGCTCGGCAATGTCTGCAGTCAAAGCAAAGCAACTTTGCCCTGACTTAACAATAGTGCACGGTAGAATGGATGTTTATAAAGAAGCCTCGAAGCATATTCGCGAGATATTTAGCCGTTATACCCACTTGGTTGAACCGTTATCTTTAGATGAAGCCTATCTTGATGTCACTGATTCAAAAGACTTCCATGGCAGTGCTACTTTAATTGCAGAGCAAATCAGAGCAGATATATTTGCTGAGTTAAACTTGACGGCATCTGCAGGCATTGCACCGAATAAATTTTTAGCTAAAATTGCTAGTGATGAAAACAAACCTAATGGTCAATGTGTCATTACCCCTGAACAAGTGCCCAGCTTTGTTGAAGAACTTTCATTAAAGAAAATACCCGGCATTGGCCCAAAAACGTTTGAGAAACTCAATCGCCATGGTTTTTCTACCTGTGCAGATGTCAGAAAAAGCGATGCCAGAGTCTTGCAAAATATTGTTGGAAAGTTCTCAACTAGTTTATTTTTAAAAGCACATGGCGTTGATAATAGAGAGTTAGAAGTGAGTCGGCAGAGGAAGTCACTTGCTATTGAAACGACTTTAGCTCAAGACATTTCTACAGAAGGTGAGTGTCAGCTTGTGATCACGGAATTATATCAAAAGCTGTTAACGCGCCTTGCACCACATGCTAATCGAGAAATTATTCGTCAGGGCGTGAAGTTAAAGTTTACTGATTTTAATCAAACCACGGTAGAGACGCAAAGTAGTGAATGTCAGCAAGCACTTTTTGTTAGTTTACTTGCTAAAGCTTATAGTCGAGCTAATCAACGCGGAGTGCGCCTAATTGGTTTAACGCTAGGTTTTGCTGATAACGCTAAAGAAACACAACAACTTTCATTCGCACTGTAATTTGAACAATTGATACGAGATAAAAAAGAGCCAGCAATAGTATATTACTGACCCTTTAAATAACCTAAAATCAGGTTGTATAGTATGGTTACTAAAACTAGCTTATTGCCAGGTTAAGGTATCCCATTTGCCGTTGTTCCACTCAGTAGTGTTTTCAATAATTATTGCTTGTGATAAGTCTTCTTCAACAGCCGAAAAGTCAGTATTCTCAGTTGATAAATCAAGGCCAGAGTCAACTATAATCGTTGTGATTTCATCTGCCGAGCCTATTGCTGTGGCAATTAGCTCTTCAGTGGTTAATGTTGCTACTTCATCTGAAGTAACCACGGTAACTATATCGTCTAACAAGTTATCTACAACATTCTTCGAAACAGTATCGGCGGCAGCTAAATCAATCACATCATCAGTAAGAACAGAATCTGCAATAATTTCAAGTAGGCCTGAAGATGCGGCAATTTCTTGCTCCTCTGTTAAACCGCTTGCTTCCACTGAAGTAATTACACCTTCGGCGATTTCTTGAAATAGTGCTACATCAGACAATTGAGTTGTCAACTGTGCATCAACTTCTTGTAGGTCAAACACTTCTTCAATGTTAGTTCCCGTTCCTTCAACTAAAGCAAGGTTTGTTGCAACAGAAACAATAAACTCGGTAGAGTCTAATAGTGTTGAATCAGCTTCAGCAGTTTGGGCAATAAATGCAGCAACATCTGTTGTTCCCGCTAACTCATTAATACTATCCAGAAGAACGTCGGCTGTAGATACTTGAGTATCAAAATCTGACGTGTCAGATTTAGCAATAAACGTATCAGAAGCGAATGCATCATATTGGGCGCCAGCGCCGAATAATGAAGTAACGGCCTCTTGACCAGCGCTTGATACATCTCCAGTAGTTACCGCAGATAAATCAGTAGTCGCTAAGATAGTATCTGCAACATAACTTGTTATCGGGTTAATGTTAGCAACTTCAGTGGACGGATCATCAACAATGGCACTTAATTCTTCACCGCTTGTTGTTAGCACTGTAATTAATACAGGCGTTGGTACGGTACCAGAAAATTCAACAGAGTAATTACCGTTTGCATCTGTTACTGCTGTAACGTCAATTTCATTACCGTCTTTATCGGTAACCACAATTTCAGCATCTGCGACGGCTACACCAGTAGCAACGGTGCCTGATAAAGTGACCATAGTTGGTTCTACAATAACAGGATCATCAATAACAACGACGGGATCATCAGATGAACCACCACAACCAGTTAGCACAAAGGCAAACAAGGTAAATGAGAAAATTTTTAATATTTTCATGTTGAAACCTCGTTACTGCGGTGTGTTTAGGTTGTCAAAGATATTGAATAATGCTTGATCCCAAGCTGCTTTATCAGCACAGTTAGTAGAATCATCAACAACTCCGGCATTAACTTTTTCCCAACCATTAATTGTTAGTGAAGATATACCATGACAATTAAAGCTTGCTGGGGCTGCATCTGTTCCCGAATCAAAAGCAGCCGTTGAGTTATCTAGATTAGTATTACCAGTAATGTTGGCAAAGCCTTGAGATTTTAGTTTTGAATCAAACGCATTTATATCGCCTGTTAATTGTAAAGTACCGGCATTTAAATACGCGTCACTTTCCATATGAATATTCCCTGTGACTGTTAGTGGACGCCAATCATCTGTTGCTATCCAATCAACTCCACCATTCATGTAAAGGGCTTGGCCACTCCCACTATTGATGGCTACACCGCCTTGATGGTTAACAGATACCCCTGCTCGTAGAACTATTCCTTGGGTTGAATTAACTGTTGTTTCACTTAAAAAACGAATAGAGGCGTTATTTCGAGCAAAAATACCTATCAAGGCACCATTTATTTCCAGATTATCAAAGTAAGCACCAGCACCCTCCTGTACAACAACGGGAATGGCTTCGGTTCCACTGGCGGTAACGGTACTTTCACTTAGACCACCGTGGCCATTTCTTGAGAATAAGACCTCGGCAAACATGTCAGGTGCAGCGGTAATATTTACTCTGGTTATATATAAGCCTCCACCAAAACCACCTATTAACTGAGTTCTACCTGTTTCATCATTTGGAATAATGTTTGCTCTGTTATCTTGATCTGAAGAATAAATACTGACAGTTTGGCCTGCTACTTGTACTGCATTAGTAGGATCATCATCGCCTCGAATTGAAGCTATGTGTCCATAACAACTACCAGTAATTCCAATTTTTATTGAACGGTAATTAATGTGTTCATGATAAGCAAGTTGTAGTGCCTCAGGCTTGTTAGTACAGTCAACCTCAACACTAACCTCGCCATTTTCTAATAGATCAAAGTCTGAGGTCTCAGCAGATATTTCAATTGCATTTAATTTAGCTTCAATTGCTGCTAATTTAGCTTCGTTAGCAGTAATAGAGCTAGTATTTAAAGTTGATTTGTCATTGATGTGTGTAAAGTTAGCGTTAACTTCAGCCGCCTTTGCGGGAGTTCCACTTGTAAAGTTATGTGGAACTTGCTCTGCGTTTGCTAAAACAGGTAGAAGTGTTAAAAAGGTAATAATTTTCTTCATTCGTTTTCCCTTTGGTATAGTTTACACATGTGTAATACATTGTAAGGCAGCCAACAGAATACATAAAAGTAGTACTGACGTCTAATTATGGTGGCTTTTGTTTAGCACTTTTCGACTTGAATATTTATACTTGTTTGTTTCCTTGGGAAAATAAATCTTTTAAATCGACACTAGAATAAAGCGGGAAGTTTTTGTTGATTCTCCCGTTCACTAATATTGAAATAATATGAAATTAGTGACCATTTCAGGTGTTTTATTCTAGAGCAACCGACTACTATCCTAAGCAGACAAGAATTAAGTAGTTTGACGTACTAGAATTTATTGACTTTTATTACTCCTGTGTCATTTGACGTCATCTACTAATTGGAACTGATCATATGAAAAAAACGGCATTACACTGTGCTTGAAAGATTATTTAACTGATGAACGCTATGCTGCGAGTCGCTACCGCTATTAAGCAAAACGCGGATACGTTGGTTATATATTGCCAATGAACTAAAACAAAAGGGAGTTTGCGCAACTATTATCCAAAAATTGCGTGAAAGTTGTGAAATAGATTGGTATCTTCAAGCCGAGCTTGCGTATAATAAGCGCTTTGGTGATAAGTGCGCTGTGGATGATAACAGTGAAAATCAGTTAGATAGAAAAGCTGCACAAAAAGATAAAGCCAAGAAAATTCGTTTTTTACCATATCGCGGTTATTCCAGTGATGAAATATTTGCGGTATTAGACTAGTTTCAGAAGATAGCTTCTGTATTAGCACAAACCCAGAATTAAAATAGACCACAATCGATTTGTTGAGTATCCCATGATTAAAAGTACTGCTGAAGTCCGTCAGGCATTTTTAGAGTTTTTTGCCACCAAACAACATCAAATAGTTAAAAGTAGCTCATTAGTACCTGGCAATGATGCCACGTTGTTATTTACCAACGCTGGTATGGTGCCATTTAAGGATGTTTTTCTAGGTGCAGAAAAACGTAGTTACACACGTGCAACCTCAGCGCAACGTTGTGTTCGTGCTGGTGGTAAGCATAATGATTTAGAAAACGTTGGTTACACTGCACGTCATCATACGTTTTTTGAAATGCTAGGTAACTTTAGCTTTGGTGACTACTTTAAAAATGATGCTATTAGTTACGCTTGGGAATTTTTAACTGGTGTTTTAGGCCTGCCAAAAGAGAAGCTTTTAGTCACTATTTATGACACTGATGAAGAAGCTTTCACGTATTGGAAAGATGTTATTGGTGTACCTGAAGACAAGATTATTCGCATTGGCGATAAATCACCTAATAAAAAGTATGAATCAGATAATTTTTGGTCAATGGGTGATACAGGTCCTTGTGGTCCTTGTTCAGAAATATTTTATGATCATGGTGAAGATATTTTTGGTGGTCCTCCAGGCTCACCAGATGAAGATGGCGACCGCTTCATTGAAATTTGGAATATCGTTTTCATGCAGTTTAACCGCCAAGCTGACGGTACTATGGAGCCGTTACCGAATCCGTCAATTGATACAGGTATGGGCTTAGAGAGAATCTCTGCGATTATGCAAAATGTGCATAGCAACTACGAAATTGATATCTTTCAAGCATTGATTAAAGATACTGCTAATTTACTTGGCTGTAACGACCTTGAACACAAGTCATTACGCGTAATTGCCGATCACATCCGTTCATGTAGCTTCTTAATTGTTGATGGTGTTGTGCCTTCAAATGAAGGACGTGGCTATGTATTGCGTCGCATTATTCGTCGTGCAATTCGTCATGGACATAAACTTGAAGCGCAAGGGCATTTTTTCCACAAACTAGTGGCTTCTTTAATTGAGCAAATGGGTGACGCTTACCCTGAACTTGTTCAGCAACAAGCGATCATTGAAAAACTATTACGTATTGAAGAAGAGCAGTTTGGTCGCACATTAGATCGCGGCATGTTGTTACTTGAAGATATATTAGCAAGCCTTACAGGCGACACAATAAAAGGTGATGATGTATTTAAGTTATATGACACCTATGGTTTCCCAGCGGATTTAACCGCAGATATCGCACGTGAGCGTCAATTAAAAATAGATCATAACGGTTTTGATATCGCTATGGGTCTACAACGTGAACGCGCACAACAAGCAAGTAATTTCGGTACTGACTATAACCAACAGTTAAAATCAGACCAGAAAACTGCCTTTAAAGGCTATGAGAATGACTCATACTCTGCGACCGTGGTTGAGTTATTTAATAACCAAGACCAAGATGCAGTGCAGCAATTAAACGCGGGTGAGCAAGGTATTGTAATCTTAGATCGAACGCCATTTTACGCTGAGTCAGGTGGCCAAGTAGGTGATAGCGGCTTATTACATCTTGATGGCGGTGTTTTTGAAGTAACAGATACCATTAAGTTAGGTAATGCTTATGCGCATCGAGGAACTGCTAAAACAGATGTTGGCGTAAATCGAAGAGTAAAAGCTGAAATTAATATTGAGCGACGTGCGGCAATTGTTAAAAACCATACCGCGACTCACCTATTACACGCAGCCTTGCGTAAAGTACTTGGTGAGCATGTAACGCAAAAAGGTTCATTATGTGATGATGAAAAGCTTCGTTTTGATTTCTCTCATTTCGAGGGGGTCACAGCAGAAGAGCTTCATACTGTTGAGCAAATGGTTAATGATGAAATCCGTCGGAATCATAGTAAAGAAACTGAGTCTATGTATATCGAAGAAGCCAAAGAAAAAGGTGCGATGGCATTATTTGGTGAGAAATATGATGATGAAGTGCGTGTTGTTACCTTAGGGGACTTTTCAATTGAACTTTGTGGTGGTGTTCACGTAGAGCGCACCGGTGATATTGGTTTATTAAAAATTGTTTCTGAGTCAGGCATTGCTGCCGGTGTTCGTCGTATTGAAGCCGTTACTGCAACAGGGGCATTAGACTTTATTAATCAGCAATCAACATCTTTAGCGTCTATTGCATCATTGGTTAAAAGTGATGTTAGTAATGCTAGCTCTAAAGTAGAGCAACTAATCAGCCGCTCAAAACAGTTAGAAAAAGAAATAGCTTCACTTAAGCAAGAGCTTGCTGCGCAAGCGGGTTCTGACCTAGTGAACAACACCATTGAAATTAATGGTGTTAAAGTGCTTATCGCAGACTTAGGCGGCGTAGAAACTAAAGCATTGCGCGGCATGGTTGATGAGCTTAAAAACAAGATGCAATCAGGTATTATAATGTTAGCAACCGCTAATGGCGCTAAAGTTGGCTTGATCGCTGGTGTCACTAAAGACTTAGTTGGCCGTGTTAAAGCTGGTGAGTTAGTAAACATGGTAGCACAGCAAGTTGGTGGTAAAGGTGGTGGCCGTCCTGACATGGCACAAGCAGGTGGTAGTCAGCCTGAAAATATCAGCTCAGCACTTGAAAGTGTCTCTGCATGGTTAACAGATAAGTTAGCTTAATCTAAGGCTTGTTTGTCAAAATGATGGCAAGAATGAATAACTGATAAAAAGGAAGCATTGCTTCCTTTTTTGTTTTTAATGTCACAATCTTGTTAACTTAGTTCTTAATTGTAATGAAAATGTTAATCGATACAAAAAAAAACCAAAACGTTGCAATTGATCACAGATCCAAGGATAAAAATGAATTATAAAACTATTCAAGGAGAAGGAAATCTTGCTAAGATACGAAAAATTAATAGTTTGGTTAATTTATAACTAGCTATTATTTATACTTCCTTAAAAGCTATCATCGGATATGATGTTTTTAATGAAAAATGACTTTTTGTAGAAAGTTAGCTATTAGTTATAGTGGATGGACTACAAAAATAACTAATTTTATATATTCTAGCTTATATATATTTTAGTGATCTCACTTTAAAGGATAAGGAAAAAATTATGCTTATATTGACACGACGCGTCGGTGAAACATTAATGATTGGTGACGAAGTCACAGTAACGGTTTTAGGCGTTAAAGGAAATCAGGTAAGAATAGGTGTAAATGCACCAAAAGAAATCTCAGTACACCGTGAAGAAATTTACATGCGTATCCAAGCTGAAAAAGGTGACTCTGAAGTTTCAGGAAATAAAGTTTAACTTTTAAATTATTATTAAGTTAATCGTTCTCTTTTATTTCTAAAAACTGTTACATGCAAAGCATGATATAACGATAATAAAAACACCGTACAACGGTGTTTTTTTATGTCCGCAGTTTAGTTAATGATTAAAAAACCGCAGGATTGAGTGAATTCTCAGCAAACAGAATTAAATCCTAAATAAATGCTAAAAATTGTTTGACTTATTTTTAGGATCCATTATTATTCGCACCCATTGGAGAGGTGGCCGAGTGGCCGAAGGCGCTCCCCTGCTAAGGGAGTATCTGGTTTATCCCGGATCGAGGGTTCGAATCCCTCCCTCTCCGCCATTATTCCTTTTAGGTTATAATGGTTGTGTAGAACGAAAGTTCGCTATCTTTAGACTAAGATATAAAACATAGTGTATTGCGGACGCGTAGCTCAGCTGGATAGAGTACCTGGCTACGAACCAGGCGGTCGCAGGTTCGACTCCTGCCGCGTCCGCCACATAGAGAAACCAGCCTTATGGCTGGTTTTTTTTCGCCTATAAAATATCAACACTTCTCTTCACTATTCTTCGAATATCAAAAACCATGCTTATCGCTATTTTATTTGCTTAGTATTAAAATTTTAAATTAAAAATATCTACTCTAATGCCGATCATCATCCTTAATTTTTGATAAGTAATTTTAGATCAATAGCTTATTATCTAATTTCTTCCCGCTGTAAGTGCTAAAGTGCTGATGATTAGCCCACTTTTTATAGGAGGATACCTTGGTGAAGGAAGAAAAGTAGTGTTAACCGAGCGTAAAATGTCATTATCTTGTTGTAGTTTTTGTGCAACTATCTACATTATTGGCCGCATTTCAACACTAGGTATTCACAACTTGTGGGGGAAGAGAGCTAGTAGTGAACTTTACTATTTTGTAATATAACTGTAATTATGCGCTTTTTAACTTCCATATATGCGTGTTTAAGTGTGATCTTTCCTCTTCTTTTGTTGGCTTTTTAAACAGGTTAAACTGACTGCTTGGTTAAGTTATTTAATATTGGATATTGTATATTATCTGTGGTTTTCGTGTTGTGATACCCGCTATTCATGGTTTTGATATTGTATACAATAATGTTTGTATATCATTATTGTATATAATAAACATGAAAAAACATTAAAAACAGCCTGTTTTACGTACGATTTAGTCTTGACATTATTTTTTTTAGCCAAAATGTTAAAATTTGTTTGCTTTTTACATATTGGAGTGATTATTCTAATTATATAAAAATTACTTGAGAGTGAAATAATGGAAAATCTTCAAGCTTTATTCATTGAAGCGGGTACGTTAATGCTTGCCGGAATGGTTTTTGTTTTTGCCTTTTTAGGGTTGTTGATTATTTTTATCAACACGGTTTTAGTGCGACTAGCAAAAAAATATCCTGATGCCATTGTCGAAAATAAAGCTCAAAGTAAAAAGAATAATAAAAAGCAAGACGGTAAAGGTGTTTCACCGGCTGTCGTCGCAGCAATCTCATCTGCGGTTACGCAATATCGTCAACAACACTCTGCACAGAAATAGGACATGACCATGACCAAGCCTCTAGGAATTACTGAAGTCGTATTACGCGACGGCCATCAATCATTGCTTGCCACACGTTTACGTTTGGAAGATATGCTACCCATTGCAGCTAAAATGGATGATATAGGCTATTGGTCAATCGAATCTTGGGGTGGGGCAACGTTTGATTCTTGTATCCGTTATTTAGGTGAAGATCCTTGGGAACGTATTAGAGCACTGAAAAAAGCAATGCCAAAAACTAAGCAACAAATGTTGTTTCGTGGTCAAAATATTTTAGGTTACCGCCATTATGCAGATGATGTAGTAGAAAAGTTTGTTGAGCGTGCTCACGTTAATGGTATTGATGTATTTAGAATTTTTGATGCAATGAACGATGTACGCAACTTAGAAACGGCAATAAAATCGGCTGTAAAAGTTGGTGCTCACGCTCAAGGAACATTAAGTTATACCGAAAGCCCAGTGCATACGCTTGAAGGTTGGTTAACAATGGCCAAACAGCTTGAAGACATGGGCGCGCATTCTTTATGTATTAAAGATATGGCAGGTTTATTAAAGCCTTACGATGCTGCTGAGCTTATTGGCCGTTTGAAAGAAACTGTCGCCTTGCCTATTGCCTTGCATTGTCATGCAACAACCGGTTTAAGCGTTGCAACGCACATGAAAGCCATTGATGCGGACATCGATGTTATTGATACCGCTATTTCTTCAATGAGTATGACTTATGGTCATTCACCAACAGAGACTATTGTTTCTATTGTTGAAGGCACGCAACGTGATACTGGTTTAGATATGGTTAAGTTAGCGGAAGTTGCGACTTACTTTCGTGAGGTTCGTGAAAAATATGCGCAATTTGAAGGTAGCTTACGTGGCATTGACGCCCGTATATTGTTAGCTCAAGTGCCAGGTGGCATGTTAACTAATATGGAAAGCCAGCTTAAGGAGCAAGGCGCTGCTGATAAGCTTGATGAAGTTTTAACTGAAATTCCAAAAGTGCGTAAAGACCTAGGATATATTCCTTTAGTCACGCCAACATCACAAATTGTTGGTACGCAAGCTGTACTTAACGTATTAACTGGCGAACGTTATAAAACCATTACTAAAGAAACCGCAGGTGTTCTCAAAGGCGAATACGGTACAACAGCAGCTGAGGTTAATGCTGAGCTACAAGAAAGAGTATTGGATGGTAAAGACGCTATTACCTGTCGTCCCGCTGACTTGCTTGACCCAGAAATGGACAAGCTTTCAGTTGAATTACAAGAAATTGCTGCAGAGAAAAGCATTTCTTTGGCTGACGATACCATTGACGACGTATTAACCTATGCTTTGTTTCCACAGATTGGTTTGAAATTCTTAGAAAATCGCAATAACCCAGATGCTTTTGAGCCTGCACCTTGTAAACCGTCTACCAATAAAGCGGTTGCAAATAGTGCTCCTGTTGCAAATTCAGCTAATACAGCACCTGAAAGTTATGCGGTAAGTGTAGATGGCAAAGTTTATGATGTTGTTGTCGCACCAGGTGGTTCAATTGAGAACATTCAAGCATCTACTAATGCGCCAGTTGCTGCAAGCTCAGCAGGTGGAGAGCCTTTAAATGCACCACTAGCTGGTAACATTTTTAAAGTGCTAGTGAATGAAGGTGATGAAGTTGAAGTTGGCGAAGTTGTTATCATCATGGAAGCGATGAAAATGGAAACTGAGATCCGTGCAACCAAAGCAGGTGAAATATCAACTGTTAATATCAGAGAAGGTGACGCAGTTGCCGTTGGCGATATATTGTTAAGCTTGGCATAGGATAACTCATGGAATCATTAAAAGTATTATGGATGTCGACAGGCTTAGCAAACTTTGAGCTAGGCCAAGTCATCATGATGTTAGTGGGTTGTGGTTTACTTTACCTTGCCATTGCTCGTAATTTTGAGCCTTTATTACTCGTGCCTATGGGATTTGGCGCTATTTTAACCAATATCCCAGTCGCTGGTTTTTCAGAGGTTGGTGGTTTACTGCACTATATTTATTATGCAGGCATTGATACCGGTATATTCCCACTGCTGATCTTTATGGGCGTTGGCGCGATGACGGATTTTGGTGCCTTGATCGCTAACCCTAAAACGCTGTTGTTAGGCGCTGCAGCACAATTCGGTATTTTTGCTACCTTATTTGGTGCTATAGCATTGAATTATGTTGGCTTAGACTTCTCGATGAAAGATGCTTCAGCGATAGCAATTATCGGTGGCGCTGATGGTCCAACGGCAATATTTTTAGCATCCAAATTAGCGCCTGATTTACTTGGTGCAATAGCAGTTGCCGCATATTCATATATGGCGTTGGTGCCAATTATTCAACCGCCAATAATGCGAGCACTAACGACTGAAGATGAACGTAAAATCGAAATGGCACAATTGCGTCATGTGACACGTGTTGAGAAGATCATCTTCCCACTTGCAGTGCTACTGATGACGATATTCTTTTTACCTGCTGCAACGCCATTAGTTGGCATGTTTTGTTTAGGTAATTTGATGCGTGAATGTGGTGTTGTAGACCGCTTAAGCTCAACCGCACAGAACGAGTTGATTAACATTGTTACTATATTCTTAGGTTTAGGTGTAGGTTCTAAACTTAGTGCCGAGCAATTTTTGAATACAAAAACATTGGGCATTTTAGCGCTTGGGGCAGTAGCATTTTCTATTGGTACAGCTACCGGTGTACTTATGGCGAAGCTAATGAATAAATTATCAAAAGATAAAGTTAACCCACTCATTGGTGCCGCTGGTGTTTCTGCAGTACCTATGGCTGCACGCGTTGCTAATAAGGTTGGTTTAGAGGCTAATCCGCATAATTTCCTTCTGATGCACGCAATGGGACCAAATGTTGCTGGTGTATTAGGCTCTGCGGTTGCAGCAGGTATATTGTTAGCTTTAGTTGGCTGATGATACTGGCGAGAGCAAGCTGAGTTTAGAAAGATATTAAGTATAGAAAAGGGAAGCCGTTGCTTCCCTTTTTTGAATCACAGATTTAGTCGAACTTACGGCTGTAACTTAAAGTTTTCCCAAGTAGCAGCTGACTTTTCAAAGCAAACACGATCATGCAATCGACTCGCTCTTCCTTGCCAAAATTCAATGTAGTTTGGCTTAACACGCCATCCGCCCCAAAACTCAGGTAACGGTACGTCTTTACCAGCGAATTTTTTCGTGTAGTAATCAACACTTTCAGCTAATTCATTCTCTGTCTGAATTTTACTACTTTGTTTCGATGCCCATGCGCCAATTTGGCTGCCTCGGTCACGACTGTGAAAGTATTTTGCCGACTGTTCAGCACTGACTCTTTCAACACAACCTTCGATGCGAATTTGACGTTGTAAAACATTCCAATGAAATAACAACGCTACTTTATCATTTGCGTTCAGTTCATTACTTTTTCGGCTAGCGTAATTGGTATAAAACACAAAACCATCAGTATCAAATTCTTTTAATAATACCATGCGCGAGCTAGGCTGACCGCTCTTACTTACACTACTAACCCTGTCTCTTATACACATCTGACGCTGCCGACGATCTACTCTGTGTAG
>CAJXPG010000035.1 GCA_913057925.1 uncultured Colwellia sp.
CTAAAGGCATTTTAATTCCCACTGAAATCGAGCACTTTGAATGGTAACGGGTATAAGTACCACTATATAGTAGTACTTATATAGCAAAGCTATTAGTTAGTTATAATTAGGGTTTACTTTGGGTATTTTGCTTCTAATGCTTTATATAACTGCTGCTGAAAATCATCCGCACCAGCGTCTAGAGTATTAACAAGTTTTGCTAACACTTCATTATCTTCTTCACCATGCCACTCTTTAATATAGCTACCATCTTTATAGCCATGATCTTGACGGAAGAAATTTAAGGTATTTTTACCAACGTATTGACGGAATAACTCATCAAGATCCATATTCATTAGCGACATACAATCAGCAAGCGCTTTAGCATCAAAAGCTTTATTTGACACGGCAGCCGATGCTAAGTTTTCTAATGCTAATTTAAAGTCACTTTCACCTGTACCTTGGTGTAGCTCTTTAGCAAGATCGGTAGCAATTAATTCGGCACTATCGGTAGACAATAAGCGTAAACTCAAACCAAAATGAAAAATATCTACTAACTCTAACTGTACTTGAGCAATGTCAATTTCTTGATGTTTCCACCACTTCCAGCCATGGTGATCTAGCATCTCAGCACATTCTACCCAAATGGCGCGATACCATTCGTAGCCATTTGCCCGCCATGTGTCACTAACGCGACTATTCATCGCATCTTGCATGGTTAACATTTGGCTTATTTGTTTCTCTGCAATAGAGAGTGCTGTTGATAGTTTTTCGCTCATGTTTTTCTCAAATAATAAAATTTATAGCGCTATTCTGCCGTACGTTATAGCGACTGACAAGTTTTTGCTGCTTTTTTGCTTAAAGGTACTATGTATAGCTATATTAGGTAAAATGCGTCTTATTGACATATCATCTTCCAATTGACAACTATATGCTCAAGTTAGCTAAACAATTTCTTCCGCACCATAGCCCGGTAAGATTTTGGCGTTAAGTTCAAATCTTGCTTAAAAAGCCGAGTTAAATGCCCTTGATCTTGATAACCGACCTGATCGGCAATCTCTTGAATGGTTAGATTACTTGATGCTAACAGCTCTTTTGCCGTTTCTATACGTAATTGCTGCCAATATTGCGTTGCTCTTACCCCTGTTGCCGCTTTAAATCGTCGGGTAAAAGAACGCTGACTCATGCCAAACTGCTCTGCAATTTCTGTCAATGTTAACTCGGTATTTAAATGAGTACGAAGCCAAAATTGAATTTCTGCAATTAATTCATCTGCATGCCTGTCACCCGCCCCTTCCAAATAACGTTGCTCTTCATAAGGTTTTCGGATTTCATGGGAGAAATTTCGCTCAACATTTTGCGCCGCCGCCTTGCCATAATGCTGAGCAATTAAGTGAACAATAATATCCGCCAAGGCGTTCAAACTTGCTGCACAATATATACGTTCTGATTGAGTAATAAAAAAGTCGGGCTTTAAATCAACCTGCGGGTAATCTCGCTTAAATTGATCAACATAATGCCAATGTGTAGTCGCAGAGTGATTATCTAACAAGCCAGATTCTGCCAAAAAGCATACCCCTGTACCAACACCTATTAATGTGCTGCCTTGCAACCAACACTGCTTCAACCAAGCAACAAGTTTGGCATGACTTTTAAGCACAGGACGAGGATTACGCCATAAACTTGGAACAATAATAATATCAGCGGCAGCAGGCAGATTACCGCTATCATTTTCGAGGGTAATATCAGCAACCATAGTAATGCCAGCTCTGGACTTAACCTTTGCTGTCGACTCACTTAAAAACTGGGTATTTAGTTTCATCACCGACTTATCATAACGACGAGCAAAAGCTTCACCAGCAAGTAGCATTTCTACCGGCAAAGTAACCCCTGTTGCCAATACATGTGGGTAAATCAACAAATTGACATTGAGCGCTGAACTTTTATGTACTTTTTGCGGCATTAGTCATCCTCACACAACAATCTGGCCATTATGACACAACATAGGGCTGTTTATGCTTATTATTTTTTTCATTACTCCCTAAAATAGTTACCATCAAATGCAAAATAACTATTTTGCAATTATTTACACTATTTTTAGTAGGCCACTAACATGACACGTTTACCTTTAATTATTGGCATGGGCGGTATCAATGCTGCAGGACGTACTTCTTTTCACCAAGGCTTTCGCCGTATTGTCATCGATAAATTAAACGCTCAAGCACGAGAAGAAACATTCGTTGGCTTAGCAAGTTTAATGAAACTGGTATCAAATAAAGACGGTGTATTGGTTGACGCTAATGATGAAGTAATTGCTGCAGCAGATATTGAAAGCAAACTAGGTCAACAAATATTGGCCGGCACTTTAATTCGTAAAATCGAGAAGAATCATTTCGATCCAGATGCTACTCATTGGCATCAGAAAATGAATATTAGCCCAACTGACAAGCATATTACCTTTGAGTTGCGTGCTAAAGAGCTGCCTCAGCCGGTACCAAGTTCATGGATCGTTACCGATCTAGGTGATAAAAGAGTCTCAGTTGAAATACCTGAAGAGCTAACTATTACGCATGATGCTTACCGTGATAACCCGATAAAAGCTGCGGGTCAATTTCCAACAGGGTTTGAACCAGCAAAGCTATATAACAGTCGCTATCAACCGCGTGGTTTACAGGCAACTATCTTTGCCGCAACAGATGCTATTCGCTCAACCGGCATTGAGTGGGATAGTATCTTAGATAACATTAGCCCTGATGAAGTAGGCACCTATTCAGCTTCAATTGCTGGACAAATGAATGATGAAGGTTTTGGTGGCTTAATTCGTAGCCGCTTAACTGGCTCTCGTGTTAGCACCAAACAATTAGCCCTTGGCTTAAACACCATGTCGACTGATTTTATCAACGCTTACGTCACAGGTAATGTTGGTACTACTTTTACCAGTTCTGGTGCCTGTGCAACTTTCCTTTATAACTTACGTGCTGCTGTTCATGATATGGAAGCAGGTCGAGTTCGCGTTGCTATTGTCGGCAGTACGGAAGCGGCAATCACTCCTGAGATGATTGAAGGCTTTGGTAATATGAGCGCGCTAGCAAATGAAGAAGGTCTTAAAAAATTAGATGGCACTGATACTGCCGATCATCGTCGCACTAGTAGACCGTTTGGTAAAAACTGTGGTTTCACTATGGGTGAAGGTGCACAGTTTGTTGTATTAATGGACGATAAACTTGCTCTTGAAATGGGTGCTAAAGTACTTGGTTCAGTTGCTGATGTTTTTATTAACGCCGATGGTTTTAAAAAATCAATTACAGCGCCAGGACCTGGTAATTACATTACTATGGCTAAATCTGTTGCCTTGGCAGAGCAGGTTCTAGGTAAAGAAGCACTACAGGAGCGTAGTTTTATCTTAGCTCATGGTTCCAGTACCCCACAAAACCGAGTAACTGAATCACTTATTTATCATAAAGTTGCAGAGAGTTTTAATATTAGTAACTGGCCAGTAGCCGCACCCAAAGCTTATGTTGGGCATACTTTAGGCGCTGCAAGTGGCGATCAAATGGCCATGGCTTTAGGTGTATTTAGTGACAATATAATGCCAGGTATTACCACCATTGATGAAGTTGCTGCCGATGTTCATGATGAACATTTACATATCACTACCGATCACAGGAATTGTCCGGACATGGATATTGCTTTTATCAATTCAAAAGGCTTTGGTGGCAACAATGCGACTGCCACTGTTTTTTCACCTAAAGTCAGCTTAGCCATGATGGAAAAGCGTTATGGCGCTGAAGCAATGCAGACTTATCAAACCAAGTTAGTTGAAGTAGAACAAGCTCAACAGGTTTATCGCGATAATGCCAATAATGGGCAATTTGATCTAATTTACAAGTTTGGCGAAGGGTTACTTAACGAAGCTGATATTGAAATAACCAAAGATAGCCTTAGCTTTGCCGAATTTAAAAATAGTATTGCCTTACCAAGTCAAAACCCTTTTGACGATATGGTCTAATATTAGTAATCAAGGGGCAGCTTGTTGCCCCTTAAAACCCCTGCTTTTCCAGCAAACTTTGCGCCTTAGTAATGGATAAAATAAAATATGACTAAGATGCGCATTGCTCTACTAACACTTCTTTCTTTACTTGCCTTTGCTGCCAATTCAATAATTACACGCTTCGCCCTTGAAAATACCAACATTGATGAAGCAAGTTTCATTATGCTTAGGCTTGTTTCTGGGGCATTGTTTTTATGGCTTTTTTTACTATTCAAGCAAGATAAGTCAGGATGGCAAAAGGGTAGTTGGTTAGCAGCACTGGCTTTGTTCATTTACGCCGTTAGCTTCACTTACGGTTATGGCATGATTGCCGCGGGTACAGGAGCATTATTACTGTTTGGCTCTGTGCAAGTAACGATGACAATTGCCGGTTACCGAGCAGGTGAGCGCCTCAACAATATACAAGGATTGGGGTTTATTTTGGCATTAATAGGCTTAGCGATATTGATGCTACCAGGCATAACGGCACCGCCACTTTTAGGTGCGTTATTAATGTGTATCTCAGGCATAGCTTGGGGGATGTATACTTTACAAGGTCGAGGTGCTAATAACCCTTATGCTTCAACTGCAGGGAATTTCATAAAATCCGCGCCAATGGCACTTATACTTTGGCTCAGCTTAAGCATAAGCTCAAACCATACAATAAATTTAGATGCGTTTGGCATTGCTTATGCTTTGTTATCAGGCATTGTCACTTCAGGGCTAGGTTATATTATTTGGTACAGTGTACTGCCGCAACTTAAAGTCAATCATGCAGCAATCATTCAATTGTCTGTCCCTGTAATAGTGACTTTTTTAGGTGCACTACTTTTAGATGAAATTATCACAATAAGAGTAATAGCCTCTTCCCTTGCTATTTTATTTGGTACTTACTTAGTACTTAATTATAAAAGAGTTAACTACAGTCAAAACCGCCAGTAATTTGTCTAGCCATTCATTATTCCAACTTGATAAGTTATCTGAAAAACACAAGCTAAACCTCAACAGCATATTAAAATAAGCACGTCAGCAATTCCGCATTATATTTCGAATAACAACTAAAACCAGCATTATATTCAAAAAAAACCTAAGCTAATAACATTATATTCTTAACAAAGTCCGAAAATCTTCGTACTCGTATCAATTTAGCGCTAGCGTGCAATTTTACTGCACTTTTGTTAATACCGCGTTATTTTGTAGAGTTACCTATGTCCTATTTATAATACAAATACCGTAAAAAACTGTAGATAATATACAATATAACGTATATAAATGTATTCGTACTTAATGTGTGTTCGCTTAAAAGACACAGACTATCTGACCAGTAAAGGGGTACACGGGAGTTAGGTCAGACTAGGGACTAAAAACAAAACACTATAAAAAACAAAATGAAACAAACACAGGTATAACAAAATGATTACATCAAGCTTTAAGGCACGCAAATCACTTGCTGCTATTGCTGTAGGTACAGCATTAATGTTGTCAATGCCAAGCGCAATGGCTGCAACAGATGGTCGAGGTACATTAAAAGGTCATATTGAGTCAGTTCAAGGCCAAGACATGGGTAACGTAACAGTTACTATTAAACATGAGAGCAAAGGTATCGTAAGAACTGTAGATACCAAAGCAAACGGTAGCTTTTCACTAAAAGGGTTACCAATTGGTAAGTACACTGTAACGGTAACTAAAGAGGGTTACGGTACAGTAAGCGAACAAAATGTCGACATCACAGTTGGAGGCTTAGTATTCGATGCAACTTTAGTTGAAGAAGGTTCAGTTGAACGTATCGAAGTTAGCGGCGCACGAATCAGTGTTGTAGATACAACGACAACGCAAACATCTCAAGTTATCTCCACTGAACGTTTGAATCTTTTACCAGTTGAGCTTGATTCTTCTGCTATTGCAATGCTTGCTCCTGGCGTAGTAGGTGGTGATAGTGCATTTGGTGGTGTAGCGATTGGTGGTTCATCTGTAGCAGAAAACGGCTATATGCTAAACGGCTTAAACATTACTGATGTGCGTAAAGGTATGGGCGACATTGAATTACCATGGGAAGCTATTCAACAAACTGAAGTGATTACCGGTGGTGTATCTCCAGAGTATGGTCGATTCATTGGTGGTGTAATTAATTTAGCATCAAAGTCTGGTGGCAACGACTGGCACTTTGGTGGCAAAGTCGAAGTAGATCCTGATTCATTACGTGAACCATATCCCTACTATAATAACGATTTAACTTTAGTTAAAGATGACTCAAACACCTATGATGAAAAAGAAGTAAATTTATGGGCTAGTGGTGCAATCATTGAAGATACTTTATTCTTCTACGGTTTATATAATCCATATCGCACAGAAGGTAGTGGTGACGGTGACACTAGTTATAATGAGTTTGAATCTGAGCGTGATATGTGGTTTACCAAGTTGGATTGGGAAATCAATGAAGATCACTCTATTGGTGTTATGGCATTTGATAACAGTACTACCTTTACCAATAATAGCTGGCGTAAAACTGATGGTGAGTATGATCGAAGTGATGCCCCGGGTATTTCTGAAGGTAAAGAGGGTGGCCTAGTTTGGAACGTTCAATACACTGGCTACCTTACTGATGATCTTTCTATGTCAGCTATGTACGGCTCTGTAACTAATGAAACTGGTGTACCTTCAGGTACCCCTGACATGTCAACTTATGAAGATTACCGTAGTGGTTTTTATGAGCCACTAGGCGACTGGGTAGGTTACGGTGACTCTTCAACTAAAGACGTTCGTACGGTTTACCGTATAGATTTTGATTACGTCATTGGCGACCATACTTTACGTTTTGGTTACGATCATGAAACATTAGAGATTTCAGATTATTACACGCCTCATGGTGACGGTTGGTATGAATACCACACGGCCGGTGAAGATGGTGCAGCAGGTTTACCTATTTTAGCGGGTGAAGATTACACTGATTTACGTAAATGGGGTAAAGCCAGTGAAACTGAAAATCAATCAGATGCAATTTATATCACTGATACTTGGCAAGTTAATGATGCTTTATCTGTTAACTTAGGTGTTCGTGTAAGTAACTTTAGTAATACAACTGGCTCAGGTGAGAAATATGTTGAGCTAGAAAATCAAATAGCCCCTCGTCTTGGTTTCTCATATGACCTTTTAGGTGACGGAGAAAGTAAACTTTATGGTTCAGTAGGCCGTTACTTCCAGCCTGTGTCACCGAATACTAACGTACGTATGGCTTCAGCTGCATATGATAATCACACATTCTACCGCTTAGATGGTGTCAATGCAGACGGTTCACCGCAATTAGGTGAGCAAATTGGTTATAACGAAGTTGCTGATGGTACTGTTCCTGACGCAGATCAGTTGTTTAACAATCAAGCTGAGTCAATGTATTCAGATGAAATTGTTTTAGGTTACGAGCAACAAATTAACGAAGATTGGGCTGCTGGTGTTCGTTTAGTGTCTCGTGAATTGAAATCATCAATTGAAGATATTTCATTCAACTACGGCATGAATGCTTGGATCAAGGAGAATTACGCTGATGATCCAAATATGGAAGATTATTTGGTAGGAGGTTGGTTCCCAACGCTAACTAACCCTGGTCGTGCCGTTACTATGAATTACGATGTTGACGGTGATGGAACAAAGGAGTCAGTAACTGTTGGTTCTGAATTGCTAGGTTTCCCTGAAGCTAAGCGTCAATATTATGCAGCTGAGTTTAACTTTTCGGGTTATATCACTGAAGACTTCTTCATTGCTGGTTCATACACTTGGTCACACTCTTACGGTAACACTGAAGGTTTAGTACGTTCAGACAATGGACAGGCTGATCCAGGTTGGACAACATCATTTGATTACCCTGAATTGATGGATAATGGTTACGGTGACTTACCAAATGATAGACGTCATAACATTAAATCTTACGGTATTTATTCAGTTACTGAAGACTTCAGTGTAGGTTACAACTTCTGGGTTAAATCTGGTAAGCCAAAGAGTGCCTTTGGCGTACACCCTGAAGATGATGGCTACTGTCCAACCGCTATTGCTATTGATGGTGCTTGTTACGGACGTGACTGGTACGGTGCAGCATCTTTCTACAATGATGGCGTAGCAACTGATCGTGGCTCTTTAGGTACAACTGACTGGGTTTATAACCTTGATTTGAACATGACTTATAAAGTTGACATGGATACAGCAGGTTTATTAACCTTCAAACTGAATGTATTTAATGTATTCAACTTTGATGGTGTAGAAGGCATTGATGAGCAATCTGAGTTTGATAGTGGTACTAACAACCCTAGATTTGGCTATGCAAATGACTTCCAAACTCCACGTTACGTGAAACTATCTATGCGTTATGATTTCTAATCATTAAGCAAATGAGTAATTAAATAAAAACCGCTCATCTCGAGCGGTTTTTTTTCATCTAAACGTTTAACAATATAAACCTTCAAAACAAAGCTGTACATACAAACAGTACAAGTACTATAATCAAACACATCACACTGCTCAAAACGCGCTAATATCTTTGAAACTCTACATTGCTGAAAAACCAAGCTTGGGACGTGCAATTGCTGCCGCACTACCAAAGCCGCAAAAAAACCACAAAACTCATATCGAACTTGCCAATGGCGATATGGTTAGCTGGTGTATTGGTCATATTTTAGCGCAAGCCGATCCTGAAGATTACCATGCCGATTTGAAAAAGTGGCGCATGGACACCTTACCTATCGTGCCAGAACAGTGGCAATTAAAACCTATTAGTCGAACCCGTTCACAGCTCACGGTATTAAGAAGATTAGTTAAACAGGCCACTGAAATTATCCATGCTGGCGATCCTGACCGTGAAGGGCAGTTACTGGTTGATGAAGTCATTGATTTCCTAAAAGTCAGCAAGACTAAAAAAGCAAACATCAAACGCTTATTAATTAGTGATTTAAATTTACCTGCAGTAAAGCGAGCACTTAATTCACTAAAAAATAATAGTGACTTTATGCCGCTATCAATTTCAGCCCTCGCCCGCTCTCGCGCTGATTGGCTGTACGGTATAAACCTGACACGCGCCTATACCCTGCAAGGACAAAAAACCGGTTATAATTCGGTACTGTCGGTGGGGCGAGTACAAACGCCATTGCTGGGATTAGTTGTGAGGCGAGAGCAAGAAATTGCTAACTTTATCAGTAAACCTTTTTATCAAGTGCACGCACATATCAGTTTGCAAGCAGGTGAAGCAACAAGTTTTATCGCAAAGTGGCAACCCAGTGAAAACTGTAAACCTTATTGTGATGAAGAAGGTCGAGTTTTAGTCAAAGCCTTAGCTGAAAACGTCGTTAAACGTATTGACAACCAGCCTGCTACGGTTAGTCGTATTGAAAATAATGAAAAGCAGCAAGCGGCACCATTACCTTTTAATTTATCTCAGTTGCAAATTAGTGCTGCTAAGCAGTTTTCTATGAATGCTAAACTGGTGCTTGATGTTTGCCAGTCTTTATATGAAAAACATAAGTTAATTACTTACCCGCGTTCTGATTGTCGTTATTTACCTAAAGAACAACTTAAGCAAGCTTCTGGCATTATCAACATGCTTGCAGGCACTTCCCTGCCTTGTAATAAACCTGCTCAAGATGCAAATCAATCACTGGTAAGTAAAGCCTGGAACGATAAAAAAATAACTGCGCACCATGCGATAATTCCAACCGAGAAATCCCCTGAAAAACTTAATTTAAATACTTTCGAGAAAAACATTTATTTGTTGATTGTTAGGCAATATTTAGTGCAGTTTTATCCCGCTTATATTTATCAGCAAACCAAGCTTTCCTTGATAATTGCCGGGGGAAATTTTGTCACTCAAGCCAAAACTGAGAAACAGCTTGGTTGGAAAGTGTTATTCCCTAAAAGCAGCAAGAGTAAGACAAATAATTCTCAGCAAAATGATGAACAAGAACAAACCCTGCCGATAGTAGAGCAAGGGCAATTATTACATTGCCAGCAAGGTGAATTAGTTGAAAAGCATACCTCACCGCCTCAGTCATTTACCGATGCCACTTTACTCGCGGCGATGACAGGCATTGCCCGTTATGTAAATGATGCCGCTATTAAAAAAGTACTAAAAGACACCGATGGTTTAGGTACCGATGCCACACGAGCAGGCATTATTGATTTGCTATTTAAACGTGGTTTTTTACAGCGCCAAGGCAAAGCAATCACTGCAACAGAGGTGGGTATTGCTTTGATTAACGCCCTTCCAGAAATAGCAACCTTGCCCGATATGACCGCCCAATGGGAAGCGACACTGAGCGCAATTAGTGAAAAGAGTGCCAGTTACTTAAGCTTTATGCAGCCGTTAACAAGTACGGTAACAGAGATGGTGTATGGTGCCAGCCAACAATCTTTTGCAAACCTACCTAAAGTGGCGTTTAAACCCAAAAGAGGTAAACGCAGCTTTAAGAAGAAAGTCGCTAAAAAAGCAAGCTAAACTCGGCTTTGTAAATTTCTAGCACTCGCTTTCAATTAGTGTAAAAACTGTTATGGTAAGACTAAATTATTAGTTACCTGTTATTTATCAATAATATCCCCGACCACTTGCTTAAATATAGCGGTGGCACTGAGTAGATATAAACAGACAATATCACCTGTAAGTGACGCCTATGACTCTTTCTCCCCTTTTGTTTTCCAAGCTCTTGATAGCACTATGTCTCCTATCGTTTAGCGCCAACACCAAAGATTTTGTTGGCTCACAGCAATGTCAAAGTTGCCACCAGCAAGAGTTCTCTGCATGGCAGGGCTCTCATCATGATATGGCGATGAAACACGCCACTGAGCAGTCGGTTTTAGCCAATTTCAATAATGTCACGGTTAAAGAAGGCACAAAGCTTAATAAGTTCTTTAAAAAAGGGCAGGAGTTCTGGGTTAATATCGCCGGTCCAAAGGGTAAATTTAATGACTACCAAATTAAATACACTTTTGGTTTTGAGCCACTGCAGCAGTATATGGTGGAGTTTGATGATGGCCGAGTGCAATTAATTCCCTTTGCTTGGGACTCAAGAACTAAAGCGCAAGGCGGTCAACGTTGGTTTAATCTCTATCCAGAGTTTACTGAAAATCACCAAGAGTTTTTTTGGACCAACACCGGGCAAAACTGGAATTACATGTGTGCCGACTGTCACTCTACCAATGTTGAAAAAAACTTTGATGAAAAAACCAATAGTTACCAAACCACCTTTAGCGAAATTAATGTCGGTTGTGAAGCATGTCACGGGCCGGCAAGTGAACATATCAACTGGACAAAAGCCGCTAAAAAATATGACAACAAAGGCTTTAGCCGTAACTTAAAAAAACAAGTGACACAGTGGCTACAAAAGCCTGGGATTAACACCTTAAAGCCAAAAGCTATTCATAACAGCCAACAAACCCTGGTATGTGCACAATGTCATAGCCGTAGAACGCAGATAAGTAATAACAGTCATATCGATAAAAATGACTTTGGCGAGCGCTATTTATTATCACTGATCACCGATGATAATTACTATGCCGATGGTCAGGTTTACAATGAGAACTTTGTATATGGTTCTTTTTTACAATCTAAAATGGCAAAAAATGGCGTGGTCTGTAGTAACTGCCATGATCCTCATAGCGCTAAGTTAACCATGCCGCAAGAGACTGTCTGTTTACAATGTCACCAAGCAGATACGTATGCGCAACCAAGTCATCACCAACATAAAGCGGATTCTGCAGGTGCTCAATGTGTTAATTGCCATATGCCAGAAACCACTTATATGAAAATTGACAGCAGACGCGATCATGGTTGGCACAAACCTAATCCAAGTCTCGCTAATCAATTTGCAACGCCAGATACTTGTTTATCTTGTCATCAAGAAAAAGACAGCGATTGGAGTAATCAGTATGTCAGCAAATGGTTTAACAAGCAGCATGCACCCAAAAGTGAGCCATTTACCCCGATATTTGCCCTAGCCGATACTGGTTATCAAGGTATTGCTCAGCACCTGTCAAAAATTGCGCAATCTCATGAGTATGCAGATATTATCAGAGCTTCTGCGTTAACAAGGATGACTAATTATCCTGATACCAACACCTTAATTGCCATTGCACGCAGCGCTAAGCATAGTGATAGTAATATTCGAAGAGGTGCTATTGAAGGTGCTGCCAGTATTCAACCTGCAGAAAAGTGGCGAATATTGTCACCTTTATTAACTGACGATATTTTAGCGGTTCGATCTGAAGCTGCCATGGCATTGGTACCATTGTGGGAAATGCTATCAACAGAGCAGAAAAACCAACTTCAACCTGCACTAGACGATTACCTCGCTATTCAATCGTTTAACGCCGACCGTGGTTACGCCCATACTAACAAAGCCATCGTCTTGGGCTATCAAAATAGAATAACTGAAGCTCTTTCTGCCTACCAAAAAAGTATGCAGATTGAACCTTATTTTGCGGCTGCATATGTCAATATGGCTGAGCTTTATAAGCGGCAAGGGCAAGAAAAGAAAGCCATTGAAACTCTACAGTTAGGGATCACTGCGAGTCCATCTGACAGCAGTATTCCGCACAGTTTAGGCCTAGCGTATATCCGAGACAAAGATATCAAGCAAGCCCAGTACTTTTTAGGCTCGGCAGCAGCATTGGCGCAAAATAATGCTCGTTATTATTATGTTTATGCTTTAGCACTGGCAAGCAATCAAACAAAAGCCGCCGAAACCAATATGCAAAAAGCCTATCAGCTTAGTGGTGATCCACAGCACTTATATGCTTTATGTGAAATGCAGGTTAAACGAGCTGCTTTTGAAGCAGAGCAATGTCTTAACCGTTTAGCGAAATTTGCACCCGCCAATGTCGTCAATGCATTGCGCCAGCAATTACCAAAAAACTAACGAGCACATTTGAACAAAGAGCAGTATTCGCTCATTAGCAATACTTCTCTATTAAGCAAGAGTGTAATATCATCATAATATGTTAATAAAATTCCCGAGAACAGCATGATTATTCTGCAAAACGCCATGGAAAAAAGTAACTTATACAAGGTTGATGAGTTTGGCGTAAAAAACTATAACTACGGTATATTAGGTGTATTATCAATTGCCCTGTTTGCTTTTATCAATATTGGTTTAGGCTATGTCACTTATTTAGCAGAGCTTGGAGCAGAAAATTCCCCGGTACAAAATTATGCTGATGCCTTCTGGTTAATGCTGATGTCTTCTACCACTATTGGTTTTGGCGATGTTTACCCTGTGACCTTACTTGGTCGAATTGCGGTGTTCTTGATGTTTATCTTAGGGGTAGGCATTTTAGGTGGCGTTGGCGCCGTATTTGCTAATAAAGTATTTGGTTTTGCAGATACCAACATTAAAAATCGTGAATTAAGAAAGCAAAACGAAGAAATATTGCAACAAAACGAAGTAATAAAAGAGCAGTTAACTCGCCTAGAGAATAAACTTAATTCACTAGATAAATAGGTCATGATGGAGCTAGATGCAAGGCAAACACTAATACTCGCAGTATTAGTACTTTTTTTAGGCCGTTACCTTAATCAAAAAGTCGCTTTTTTACAGCGCTACAACATACCAGAGCCGGTAACTGGCGGTATTCTCGCCTCTATAGTTTTTAGTGCTATTTATTTTATCTTCGATCATAGTATCGACTTCTCACTCAGACAGCGCGATTTATTACTGGTGGTCTTCTTTACCTGTGTCGGTTTATCAGCCCGCTTCAGCACCTTACTACAAGGCGGTAAAGCACTTGTCACTCTATTAATTATTGCCGTATGTTATTTATTCATCCAAAACTTTACTGGCCTAGGCGTAACCTTAGTCAGTGATTTAGCAACACCTGTTGGCGTGTTAGGCAGCTCTGTTTCGTTAAGTGGCGGCCATGGCACTGCAATCGCATGGGCGCCTACTTTCGTCAAAGATTTTGGAATTAGCAACGCGATGGAAATCGGCATAGCTTGTGCTACTTTTGGCCTAGTGCTTGGCGGTATCTGTGGCGGACCTATAGCTAGCTTTTTAATAAATCGCTATAAATTAGCGTCTACCTCTTCAGAGCATATTTCTGTAGGCTTTGATGATGAAAAAGAAAAAATTACTGTGCATCATATTTATAGTGTGGTGTTAGTGGTCGCAATAGGTATAGGTATTGGCGTTAACTTACACCAACTTATTGAAAGTTTTGGCATAAAGCTACCCATCTTTGTTCCCTGTTTATTTGGCGGCATTATCTTAACCAATACCATTCCGCTAATTTGGAAAAAACTCTATTGGCCAACAGGTACCAAGTCACTGGCGCTCATTTCAGATTTTAGTTTAGGGCTATTTTTAGCCATGTCGTTAATGAGTCTACAACTGTGGACATTAATTGATTTAGCACTACCCATTTTACTATTATTAGCAATGCAAGTTTTAGTGGTGGTGCTATTTAGTATTTTTATTGTCTTTCGCGCCCTCGGAAAAAACTATGACGCCGCCATTATGGCTTCGGGTTATGCGGGTTTAGCCCTTGGGGCAACACCTACAGCTATTGCGAATATGACCGCAGTAACCAAACGATACGGCGCTTCACCACAAGCTTTTATTGTAGTTCCGCTGATAGGTGCATTTTTTATCGACATATCAAATGCTTTTATTATTCAACTTTTCCTTAGTTGGTTGAGCTAGTAAACAACACAGAGATAACATTATGAAAAAAATGTCTTACTTAATGCTTATGTTACTACTGCTCACTTTACTTGGCGGTTGTGTTAATTATAACCGTGACTCTGGCGTAGAAAACCTCTGGCGAAAACCACAAAGTTTTGCCAAAGGAGAAACCAACAGCCAGCAAGTATTAGCTGCGTTAGGCCCCCCTTCTCAAGTACTTGCGGTTGGCGAACAAACTATATATTACTACTTAAAGGAGCAAGTAACCCGAGAAGGCTTAATCCTCTTGATTTATAATGAAACCACTGAGGTTTCGGTGTTTGATCGTGCTATTTTTATCTTTGATCAAACAGGTGTCTTGATCGATTTCTCTTATAGTAAACTTGCTGAAAATTTTGCCGAAAATAATAAAGATTAACCATGTTTAAGCCACTTGGTTTTCGACAACTAAATAGCTTAGTTAGATTACTTAGCCTACTAGGCTTACTTGCATTGCCCTCGTGCTCAATCATCAAACGCCAGTATGGTCATATCCCAACTGTTGAGGCTTTCGCCCCCAGTAATTATCATCAAGTATTAGCTGAATTAGGCGCGCCAGACTCTATCGCTGTGCTAAATGACGCTTTTATTTTTGCTTACCATAGTGTCGATATTGATGAACCTCAGCTTGGGTTAGCTATCCCTTACTATGACTTATTTAAATTTACCTTAGGTACTGCAACCGCGCACCATAACTACCACTTTTATGCTTTCACTTTGCAGGGTGACATTATTAATTTACAACATAACCATTGGCAGAATGCTTTAGGTGACAGCTCCTCTATTGGCTTGTTTTTTGTGGTAGAAGAAACCGTAGATTTAGCAAGTTTTGAAGTACCGCGTTCAGCTAACTTCTGGGGACAAAGCCTACTACTAGATAAAAACCTGAGTGAGCTTGATTTTAGAGAAATCGTCTTAGCAAAACGTTTAGATTTGATTGGTCAAGAATACTAACCACAAAAACAATAAAGGCGAACATGAACAAAATAATTAAGGGACTAATACTGGCAGTATTGATTTGTTCGGTAATACTTTTCTTTTTACCCCCGACTAATGTCTTTAATGGACAACAACCTAGTCCATCAAAAAAACCTTTCACTAAGCCACTACAAGAAACGACGCTTCCTACTAAATTTGCAACAAGCTCAGCTAATGAAAATGTCACAACAATAAGTGACGGTGAAGCAAGCGAGCAATCAGATTCAATCATCGATTGTAATGCTACTTTAGAGCAATCAACAGATATCTCAGATGATAAAATTGCAGACTTTAGACTCTACTTGCAGCACTCAGGTTCTGCAGATGATCAACTTGCTTATCTGCTGTTTGGCTCACAATCTCCTAATGAAGATCAATTCGCAGCATTACAATCCTATAATAAAACCTTTCCTAAAAATAAGCGGGTTTTAATGGATTTAATCGGCTTATGCTCGGCAAATTATCATCATAAATATTGCAATGACAAATTACTCAACCAAGCTATTGAACTAGACGGCAATAATGCGGCGCTTTGGCTACAAATATCAAACTTTCATGCCGCTAAGCAGGATACTCAAGCAACGCTTCACGCCATGGAGAATGCCATTAATGCTACTGGTTTTAATGATTATTATTATGACAATCTCGCATTATTTATGCAGACCTCTAAAGGCACTTTAGATGTCAGTTTCAGCCAAAGAGCAATAATGGGTCTGGGTTACCACGCAGCAACACCAGTCTGGGTTAGCAGCATTAGTAGTTTTTGCTTTGATGAAGCCAATTATTCAGATTTAAGAAACCAACTTTGTTTAGCCCTTGGAAAAACGATAGCAACACAAAGTAATAGTTTAATAATTAATGCGATTGGCCTAAATATGCAGTCGCTTGCTTATAAAAGAGAACAAAACGAAGCCATGCAACTAAAAGCTGAAAAAGAAAAGGCTGAGCTTATGCAAGGACCAACTAACACAGACATACAGTTCAAAGCGAAAGTATTATCGCTTGTTGATGAACAGCTTTTTAACTACTGGCTAAACAATGTAATTAATCTAGGGGAGGCGAAAGCAGATGAGTTACTAGTTGAAGAAGCAATCACATTATCAAAAAATCCAGACTATGCTCCCTGCCCGAAAGAGTAAATAATCATAAATCACTAGCTTAGTTAATATTCGTCGAAAAGTTAGTAACTTGAACAAATTAGTACGCTACATCTAAAATAATTGGCTTAGCTAACTATGAGACCGTAGCAGTTTTTACTATCATCAACCGCCTATCTAAGGTATAAAAGCGCAATGAAAATACCAAAACGACTATTGCCTCTTGTTGAAGAGGGTTTAATTGATGAAGTGCTCAACCAATTAATGAGCGGGAAAGAAGCCACAGTTTACAGAGTTCGCTGTGGTGATGATATTCGCTGCGCGAAAGTTTATAAAGAAGCGATGAAACGCAGCTTTAAAAAAGCATCACAATATACCGAAGGTAGAAAAAGCCGTAATAGTCGTCGCGCCAGAGCCATGGAAAAAGGCTCTAAATACGGTAAAAGCCAGCAAGAAGAAGCATGGCAAAATGCTGAAGTTGACGCCTTATACACGCTTGCAGAAAATGATGTGAGAGTACCACAACCTTATGGCTGTTATGACGGCGTACTGTTAATGGAACTGATCACTGATGAAGAAGGTGATGTTGCACCACGTCTTAATGATGTTGTGCTCACTGCAGAGCAGGCGATTGAAGACCACGCATTGATGATGATTTATATTATGCGTATGTTGTGTGCCGGTATTGTCCATGGTGATTTATCAGAGTTTAATGTCTTAGTAGATGCATACGGTCCTGTGGTTATTGATTTGCCACAAGCAGTTGATGCTTCAGCAAATAATAATGCCAAAGCTATGCTGTTACGTGACGTTAATAACATTACTACCTATTACGCGCAATTTTCAGCAAATCTGGCATTAACCAAGTTTGGTGAAGAAATGTGGGCACTGTACGAAGCCGGTGAATTAACAGGTACCACCAAACTTACCGGCCGCTTTAAAGAAGATACTAAATCTGCTGATGTCGATAATGTTTTAGCAGAGATTCAAGCGGCGTTTGAACAAGAACAAGACAGGCTGGCTTACTTAAAAGAGGCTGCAGAGCAGTTCTAGACCTGTAAATTCACTAAACTAACTTTCCTCCAAGTTTTTTAATTATTCCTAGCTGCCTATTAAACTACTTGGTATAAATCTTCAACAACCCTGTAGAGGTTAATAATGAAACGTGTTGTTTTATATATTTCAGATAAATGCCCACATTGCCGTGATGCTCAAAAATACTTAGACGAAAATGGCATTAAATACAGATTAACCAATGCTAAGATGCAGCGTGGTAGAAAAGAGCTCGACGCGATTGGCGCTCGCTCGGTACCTGCACTTAAAATTGGCAATGAAGTGATGATTGGCTGGGATCTAAAAACCTTTAAAAAACTTTATGGCGCAGGTTAGTTAGAATAATAATTAAGTTAAAGAAGCAATTTAGTTAGCTATTTATACAGTTAACGTTTTAGCAAAAGCGCTTAATGAACATTAATCCAAGTAGTAAACGAGCACTAAACCCAGCCCCAGCAAAGTACTCATCTAAGCATCAATCCCAGTTATAACTGCGGTTACAAACAAAAAAGGCACATTTACTCTGTGCCTTTTTCAATTAAACGTTCTAATTTGAGCCGAGGCTACTTAGCAGTATACTTTGCTAACCATTTAAAAACTTCATCATACCAAACTACTAAATTATCAGGTTTGCGAATATGATGATCTTCATCAGGGAACATCACTAAACGACTATCAATACCTTTACGCTGCAACGTAGTAAAGGCACCTAAACTTTGTGCATACGGCACGCGATAATCTAATTCACCTTGGATCACTAACATTGGCGTTACCCAGTTATTAACATAAGCTGACGGGTTAAATTTCGCGTAATCAATGCTAATCTTACCTTTGTCTTTACCCGCTTCTTTACCCCATGACGGGCCACCCATATCGTATTCAGGAAACCATAACTCTTCTGTCGATTGGTAAAAACTTGGCATGTCATATAAACCAGCATGGTTGATCAAACATTTAAAACCAGTTGGCCAGTTACCAGCAATCCAGTTCATCATGTAACCACCGTAAGAAGCACCTAAAGCACAAGCATTATTTCGGTCTAACCAAGGCTGATCTTTAACAATGTAAGCTAAACCTTTTTGTAAATCTTCAAGTGGCTTACCACCCCAGTCACGACTGATTGAATGAGTAAACTCTTGTCCGTAACCCGTAGAGCCATGGAAGTCGACCATAACTACACCGTAACCTTGAGCTGCCCAAAGTTGCGCATTCCAACGGTAATGAAACATGTTACCAAAACTGCCTTGAGGACCCCCGTGTACTAAAAAGGCGATAGGGTATTGCTTACCTTCTTCATAGTTTGCTGGCTTTAACCAGTAACCATGTACTTTTTCATCATTCCAACCTTTAAAGTTGAATTGCTCGTATTGTGCAAACTTTACCTGAGCTAATTTATCTTTATTGATATCAGTTAGTTGCTTTAAGTCATCACCGTGATTATCAATGGTGAAAATATCTTTCGGTGAGTTTAATGTATGACGAGTAAAGTAGAGTTTATTTCCATAACTGGTAACATCTGCGTTACTACCATGATTATAAATTTTACGTACTTCATTAAATTCAGGAATAATTGAGAAGATACTCTTTTGGCCAATATCTTGCGCGACAACATAAATTGATTGATTGTCTGGCGCGAAAGATAAGCTGCTGATTGAACGATCCCAATCTTGAGCAACAGCACGGGTTTTACCTGTTCTGCTATCACGTAACTGTAAAGTGAATTTATCTGCCTCATACCCCGGAGTTTTCATCGCTTTATAAGCAAGGAAACGACCGTTATCTGAGTAAACTGGGCTTGCATCCCAAGCTTTGTTTTTCTCAGTGATGTTTTTTAAATTAAAAGCCGATTGTCCTTTTGCTGTATCCGTAGACAAAGCCACTTCGAAAATATCAAAGTTGGTGGTCCATGAATGATCGCGTGATGCTGCTTTCGTAGAAGAGTTTTTTGCTGAGAAAGCTAATGATGTGCCTTCTGGGTGAACAGTCACTTGACTAATACCAGCAATATCACTTTGCCAGTTAGGCATAATATCTTTGGCGGCTGTTAACAAGCCTTTGTTATTTAGGTGACCAACAAACAGATGTTCTTTGTACTCTGTTGCCCATTCATCCCAATGACGAACCATTAACTGATCATAAGCACGAATATTATACTTCTTTGCTTTATCTGCCTTTTTAGCAGCAACCGTACAGGCTAAGGTTTCACAACCAGGCTTTACCGTAAAGGTCAAAGCAAACACTTGACCATTTTTAGATAACTGAAAACCATTAACCCCTAGTTGAAAGTCTGAAACTTGTTTCTCTTCGTTATTTTCAAGGCTCTTTTGCCATATTTGCGAGCTACCACTGCGTGCTGATAAGAAGAACACTGACTTACCATCTGCTGCCCACTTTACATTATGTTCAGAATTTTTATGGTCAGTAAATTGCGTCACTTTACCCGACTTAATATCTTGTAGGTATAAGTGGTTATCGGTGGAGCGGCTGCCCTTCTTCAGGCCATAAATTAAGCTTTCACCCGTTGGCGATACGCTAACACTGTGAAGCTGATTTAATTGGTTCAGTTTTTCAACCGTGAAAACGTCATTATTTGTCTGCGCACTGACAGTCAGTGGCATTGATAACGATACTGATGCTGCTAGAGATATTCCAGCAAGAGTGAGAAGTTTTTTCATTTAAATAGCCGCCTAAGTTTTGAATGCAGCAAGAATATACAATCTATAAATTATAAGCAATATAAGCCCGTAGAGTTAGTGGCTAACGCTGTAAACTAAAAACCCCATCATAGTTTGAAAACCTCAATAGACCTGATTACAGTGCTTATGATCAGCCAATCATTGCACATTAAACAAACAACACTTGTACATATGAAATTTCATATATACAATATATCGCATGTAATTTCAGAACAGTGCTGTGATGACAAATATAACCACCAAGAAAAAAGTACTCTTTCTTTGTACGGGTAACTCCGCTAGATCGCAAATGGCAGAAGCCTTGTTACGACATATGGCTGCTGAGCATTTTGAAGTATTTAGCGCCGGAACCCAACCAGAGCAATTAGATCCAAGAGCGAGTTTAGCGCTGGAAAAACTCGGTATCAGCACCACAGGCTTAATTGCCAAGGATATAAAACAATTCGACGGGCAAACGTTTGATATTGTTATTACGCTTTGCAATAAAGCCAATGATGAATGTAGAAGTCACCCCGGTGCAAGAAAGCAATTAGCGTGGGATTTACCCGATCCTAAAACACGTTCCGATCACCAACCGTTTGTTAATACCATAAGTGAACTAGAACGCCGCTTAACGATGTTTCTATCGGTAGAGCAAAATACTATTGCCAATGCTAAACCTCACATAGAGCAGCAAGTCGTTGAGGTAGAGCCTATTACTTTTTATAAATCCCTCACCGATGAGATTCGACTCAAAACTTTAATGTTAGCGCATTATCATGGCGAGTTATGTGTCTGTGAATTAATGGTAGCACTTGAACAAAGTAGCCAGCCAAAGGTATCTCGTCACTTAGCAGTATTGAAAAAAGCACAAATCATCACCGATAGAAAACACGGCCAATGGGTTTTTTATCAAATAAACCCTGCTCTACCTTTCTGGGCTAAAGCGGTGATTGCACAAACAACAGAAAACAATGCTGATCTGATAGCCGTTGAACTCGCGCGCTTAGACACCATGAAAAATAGACCTGATAAAGTGGGTTTTTGTAACTAACAATTTAATAAGTTAAGGGGAAACCTGTGGGAATATTTGAGCGTTACTTATCTGTTTGGGTAGGTTTTAGCATTTTACTTGGTGTCGCCTTAGGACTTTGGCAACCTGCAGCTTTTCAAGCGATTGCAGCCCTTGAAGTGGCGCATGTGAATGTAGTTGTCGCGGTCTTTATTTGGGTAATGATTTATCCGATGATGGTGCAAATAGACTTTTCAGCCATCAAAGATGTCGGTAAAAATCCGAAAGGTTTATTGTTAACCATTGTCATCAACTGGCTTATCAAGCCGTTCACTATGGCCGCATTGGGTTGGTTATTCTTTACTGTCTTTTTTGCTGACTTTGTCGATCCTGCCTCAGCACAAGAATATATCGCCGGCATGATTTTACTTGGTGTAGCACCTTGTACCGCTATGGTATTTGTTTGGTCACAACTTACCAAAGGTGATCCAAATTATACCTTGGTACAAGTGTCAGTGAATGACATCATTATGATTTTTGCTTTTGCGCCAATCACCGCTTTATTACTTGGCGTTACTGACATTGTTGTTCCTTGGCAAACATTGCTTACTTCGGTTGGGCTATACGTACTATTTCCTTTAGTCGCAGGCGTCGTTACCCGAAAATACTTAAATAAAAACAGTGGCGCAAATTCAGACGCCAATTCACATACAAGTTCAGACCAAAGTTCAGACCAAAGTTCACATGCAAGCTCAAATGAAAACTCTCATGCAAGTAATGCAGAGGCATCATTAACGAACTTCTTAGCCACTTTAAAGCCTTGGTCGGTAATTGGATTGTTAGCAACCGTAGTTTTATTATTTGGCTTTCAGGCCCAAACCATCATTTCTGAGCCAGAAACCATAGTGTTAATTGCTATTCCACTCATGGTTCAAACCTATGGCATTTTTATTATTGCCTATCTCGCGGCTAAATGGTTGAAACTACCTCATAACATTGCTGGACCGGCAAGCTTAATTGGCACGTCAAACTTCTTTGAATTAGCGGTAGCCGTTGCCATATCACTGTTTGGTTTGCACTCAGGTGCAGCCCTAGCAACCGTGGTAGGAGTATTGGTTGAGGTACCTGTCATGCTTTCTTTGGTAGCCATCATTAACAGAACACAACATTGGTTTAAATAACCTTTATTTACTTTTTATTTAGGACAAAAACATGACGATTAAAATTGGTATTAATGGCTTCGGCCGTATGGGACGTTTATCAATGCGCGCTGCATTTGATTGGCAAGATATTGAAATTGTACATATTAACGATCCTGCAGGTGATGCCGCAACGCTAGCGCACCTAATGACGTTCGATTCTGTTCATGGCAAATGGCACCATGAAGCTACGCATCAAGGTCAATCAATGATTATTGGTGAAGCTACAATACCTTGCACTCAAAATACTGCTGTTGAGGATACTGATTGGTCCGGCTGTGATGTGGTGATTGAAGCATCGGGGAAAATCAAAACTAAAAAATTATTACAAGCTTATTTAGCACAAGGTGTTAAGCGAGTAGTGGTTACTGCGCCTGTTAAAGAAGACGGTGTATTAAATATTGTTATGGGTGTTAATGACGATTTATACGACAAAGCCCTTTATCCAATTGTCACGGCGGCATCCTGTACCACTAATTGCTTAGCGCCTGTCGTGAAAGTGATTCATGAAAAGCTAGGCATTAAACATGGCTCTATGACGACGATACATGACATCACTAATACCCAAACAATTTTAGATGCACCTCATAAAGACTTACGTAGAGCACGTGCTTGCGGCATGAGTTTGATCCCAACTACCACGGGTTCAGCGACGGCAATCACCCATATTTTCCCTGAACTACAAGGCAAGTTAAATGGTCATGCGATACGTGTACCCTTAGCGAATGCTTCCTTAACAGATTGTGTATTTGAAGTAGAAAGAGCCACTACAATTGCTGAGGTTAATCAATTATTGCAGCAGGCTGCCAATAATGAACTGAGTGGCATTATGGGTTTTGAAGAACGTCCATTAGTATCAATTGACTATAAGACAGATCCCCGTTCAAGCATTATAGATGCCCCGTCCACCATGGTTGTCAATAACACTCAGGTGAAGTTGTATGTCTGGTATGACAATGAATGGGGCTATGCAAACCGTACCGCGGAACTTGCCCGCATGGTTGGCTTAGCAGACGAGGAATAATACGCAATGGGGCTGTTATCGTTACAAGCATTATCACCGCAAGTTAAACAATACCTAATAATCACAGGTAATTATTGGGCATTTACCTTAACAGACGGTGCGTTGCGCATGCTGGTGGTGCTGTATTTCCATCAATTAGGTTACAGCCCGTTAAACATCGCGATGTTATTTTTGTTCTATGAAATCTTTGGTGTGGTCACCAATCTCGTCGGTGGCTGGTTAGGTGCACGATTAGGCTTGAATAAAACCATGAACATTGGTTTAGGGTTGCAAATTATTGCCTTATCCATGTTAACAGTGCCTGAAGAAATGCTGACTATTGTCTATGTAATGGCTGCGCAAGCATTGTCAGGAATTGCTAAAGATTTAAATAAGATGAGTGCGAAAAGCTCAATAAAGTTGCTGGTGCCTGATGGAGCAGAAGGTAAATTATATCAATGGGTTGCCTTACTTACTGGCTCTAAAAACACCTTGAAAGGTATTGGCTTCTTTTTAGGTGGTTTGTTACTCACCTTACTGGGTTTTAAAGGCGCGATAATGCTAATGTCCGCTTTGTTGTTATGTGTTTGGTTATTTAGCCTATTTGCACTTAAAGAGGATTTAGGCAAAGCGAAAAGCAAACCAAAATTCACCGATATATTCTCAAAAAGCACCTCAATAAATACGCTTTCTGCTGCACGTATGTTTTTATTTGGTGCCCGTGATGTCTGGTTTGTTGTAGCCTTGCCGGTTTTTTTAGCGGTAACCTTTAATTGGGATCATTGGTGGGTTGGCGGCTTTATGGCAACTTGGGTTATTGCCTATGGCATGGTGCAGTCAATTGCGCCTTACTTTACCGGAAAAAAACAAGGTAAGGTGCCAACAGGAAAAACGGCATTTTTCTGGGCAAGCTACCTTACCGTCATTCCATTATTGATAGCGATGGCGCTGTATTTCAATTTTTATATTCAAGTATCAATCCTGCTTGGACTGTTACTCTTCGGCGCTGTTTTTGCAGTTAATTCCTCGTTGCATAGCTACCTTATTGTTAGCTATGCCTCAAAAGATGGCGTATCTCTGGACGTGGGTTTTTATTATATGGCAAACGCTATGGGCAGATTAATCGGCACGCTACTTTCTGGTTGGATCTATCAAGACTATGGCTTAGCTGCGTGTTTATTGATTTCTAGTTTCTTATTAGCGTGTGCGAGTTTGTTATCATTAAAATTAACCACATTACCAACACCAACAGCGCCATGATTTATTTTAGCCAGAGATTGTTTATCATTCGAGATTGTTTTGCCGCGAAAAGTCCATAATCCCTAATAAAAAACGCCAACTTTAGCTAAAGTTGGCGTTTCAGAATATCATTTATCGCTTAAACGAAGGTTATTTTGCTGCTTGTTTAGCTTTTTTATCCGCTTTATCTTGGCGACGCTCTTCTATGATGTGTTGAATATCACCGCCAATATGCTCTTCTCCGCGTTCAGCCGCTAAGGCAATTTGACGTTGACGCTCAGCATAACGACTACGTTGCGCATCAGTCACTTTATCATAACAACGATGACAACTTACGCCTTGTATATAGTGTTCGCTTTGCTTCTCTTCTTCGGTGATAGGATAACGACAGGCAAAACATTGGTCGTACTGACCTTGCTCTAGCTCATGGTTAACGGCTACTCGACCGTCAAAAACAAAACATTCGCCTTGCCACATGGTTTCAGTGCTTGGCACTTCTTCTAGGTATTTCAAGATGCCACCTTCGAGGTGATAGACTTCTTCGAACCCTTGCTCTTTCATATAAGCAGTCGATTTTTCACAGCGAATACCGCCCGTACAGAACATCGCTACTTTTTTATGCTTATTTTTATCTAGATTTTTTTCTACGTACTCTGGAAATTCACGAAAGGTTTCAGTATTTGGGTTCACCGCATTTTCAAAGGTGCCAATCTCCACTTCGTAATCATTACGGGTATCAACCAATAAGACTTCAGGATCTGAAATCAGGGCATTCCAATCTTTTGGTTTAACGTAAGTACCTACGACCTGAAGCGGATCTAAACCTTCAACGCCCATGGTGACAATTTCTTTTTTTAATTTCACTTTTGTACGGTGAAACGGGTTTTCTTGTGTATAAGACTCTTTATGCACAATATCAGCTAAGCCCGGCTGACTATCTAAAAAAGCCAAAACTGCATCAACCCCTGTTTGTGGACCTGCGATAGTGCCGTTGATGCCTTCAGCGGCTAATAATAACGTGCCCTTCACATCGACATTTTTCATCTGTGCGATTAACGGTTCACGTAATGCTTCAAACGCGTCTAAACGAACAAACTTATATAGCGCACAAATAGTAATTGAGTTTGATGACTGCTGAGTAGCAGTAGTATTGTTTACTGAGGTCATGATGTCTCCATTGAGCTAGCTGAAACGTAAATTCAGTGCTGTAGATAATGTAATAAACTTGATTCAGATCAAATTTTCGGAGGCGCATTCTAACAAATAAAACGTGTGATGAAAATAGCACATCTATTGCGCAGAGAACCCGCCCTGACTTTCATAAATTCAATAAAATAAACGCCCTCAATAAAAGATAAAATAACAATAACTTGGCTAGCATCAGCAAGAGAAGTTGACCCTCAATTATTATTTACTCAACATTGGCTACTTCGCTACTATTTATTAGTTACTGTTTAAAGATATCTTTACAAACTCCCCTGTTACCCTTTTTGCAATGTGGTTTCGATTTTCTTGAAGCAGGACAATCCTTTTATATAATGGTCCTTTAGAATGGCCTTAATAAGTTAACTAAGCCAAGCGGAAGTTGATTTAACATATTTGGGCTCACCAAAGCGCTGTGGCAAGTGATAAGACCACTATAAGCAAATCTACTACCTGCCATAAATATCATGAATAACGCTTATTGAATCTAATGATTCGTAGTCATCAAAAAATCAGGTAAACTAAGGACATATTTGTCCTGCTAATAGCATTTTTAGTAAATGTTATTAGACAATTAATAGCTAGAGAGAGTATCAAATGAGTCTTTATTTAGAATATATCAAAGAAATCCAAAGTCGTAAGGATGAGCAAGGTTTAGCACCTAAGCCTATCGATAATGCAGAATTATTATCAGAAATCATCGCACAAATTAAAGATCAAACAAACGAGCACCGTGCAGAGTCACTTAACTTCTTTATTTACAATACCTTACCTGGTACCACTAGTGCTGCGGGCGCTAAAGCGGCATTTTTAAAAGAAATTATTTTAGGCCAAGAAACGGTTGCAGAAATTACCGCTGAGTTTGCTTTTGAATTACTTTCACACATGAAAGGTGGCCCTTCAATTGAAGTATTACTTGACCTTGCGTTAGGCGACGATGCTTCAGTATCTGCACCAGCTGCTGACGTATTAAAAACACAAGTATTCTTATACGACGCTGACATGGCGCGTATTAAAGCAGCATTTGAAGCAGGCAACGCTGTTGCTAAAGACCTTTTAGAAAGCTTCGCTAACGCTGAGTTTTTCACTAAGCTTCCTGCTATCGAAGAAAAAATTGATGTAGTAACTTACATCGCTGGTGAAGGTGACATCTCAACAGATTTACTATCTCCTGGTCACCAATCTCACTCTCGTGCTGACCGTGAATTACACGGTAAGTGTATGATCACACCTGAAGCACAAGACGAAATTGTAGCGCTTCAAGCTAAGCACCCTAACGCGAAAGTAATGCTTATCGCTGAAAAAGGTACTATGGGTGTTGGTTCTTCACGTATGTCTGGTGTTAACAATGTTGCACTTTGGGCAGGTAAAAAAGCAAGTCCTTACGTGCCATTTATCAACATCGCGCCAGTTGTTGCTGGTACTAACGGTATCGCACCAATCTTCCTAACGACGGTTGATGTAACGGGTGGTATTGGTCTTGATCTTAAAAACTGGGTTAACAAAGTAGACGCTAACGGTAATAACGTCGTGGATGAAAATGGCGACCCTGTTTTAGAAGAAGCTTACTCTGTAGCAACGGGTACGGTATTAACAATTGATACTACTGCTAAAAAGTTATACAACGGCGATAAAGAGCTAGTTGATGTTTCTTCTGCATTTACTGCACAAAAACAAGAATTCATGAAAGCGGGTGGCTCTTATGCAGTTACCTTCGGTAAGAAGCTGCAAACGTTTGCCGCTGAAACTTTAGGTGTTGAAGCACCCGTTGTTTACGCTGCTTCTACAGAAATTTCACATGACGGCCAAGGCTTAACAGCGGTTGAAAAAATCTTTAACCGCAACGCCGTTGGTGTTGCTTCAGAGACACCTCTGCATGCTGGCTCTAACGTACGTGTTAAAGTAAACATTGTTGGTTCTCAAGATACTACCGGCCCTATGACTTGTCAGGAATTAGAGGCAATGGCTGCTTCAACAATTTCTCCACTTGTTGACGGCGCATTTCAGTCAGGGTGTCACACCGCATCAGTTTGGGATAGCAAGGCAAAAGCAAACACACCTAAACTAATGGCGTTCATGAACAAATTTGGCCTTATCACAGCACGTGATCCAAAAGGTGTTTACCATTCAATGACTGATGTTATTCATAAAGTATTGAATGATATTACTGTTGATGATCGCGCGATTATCATTGGTGGTGATTCACATACTCGTATGTCTAAGGGTGTAGCATTTGGTGCCGATTCAGGTACTGTTGCCATTGCACTTGCTACTGGTGAGTCTGCAATGCCAATTCCTGAGTCTGTAAAAGTTACCTTTAAAGGTAACATGAAAGGCCACATGGATTTCCGTGATGTGGTACATGCGACTCAAGCACAAATGCTTAAGCAATTTGGTGGCGAGAACGTTTTCCAAGGTCGTATCATCGAAGTACACATTGGTACGTTAATGGCTGACCAAGCATTTACTTTCACTGACTGGTCTGCAGAAATGAAAGCAAAAGCTTCAATCTGTATTTCAAACGATGAAACGTTAGTTAAATCTATCGAGCTTGCTAAGAGCCGTATCCAAATTATGATCAACAAGGGTATGGAAAACGAAGCAGGCACATTAGCAGGTTTAATTGCCTTAGCTGATAAGCGTATCGAAGAAGTTAAATCAGGTACTCAACCTGCACTAGCACCTGATGAAAATGCACAGTACTACGCTGAAGTATTAATTGACTTAGATGCTATTGTTGAGCCAATGATTGCTGATCCAGATGTAAACAACGAAGACGTATCTAAGCGTTACACCCATGATGTTATCCGCCCGGTTTCATACTACGATGGCAAAGCGGTTGATTTAGGTTTCGTTGGTTCTTGTATGGTTCACAAAGGTGACATGCAAATCATCGCACAAATGTTACGTAACCTTGAGAAGCAAAACGGTACTATTACTTTCAATGCACCATTAGTTGTTGCTCCACCAACGTATAACATCGTGGATGAGCTAAAAGCTGAAGGCGATTGGGATATTCTACAAAAGTATGCTGGTTTCGTATTTGATGATGATGCACCTAAAGGTGAAGCGCGTACTAAGTATGAGAACATCTTATATCTAGAACGCCCAGGTTGTAACTTATGTATGGGTAACCAAGAAAAAGCAGAACCTGGTGATACGGTAATTGCTACTTCTACTCGTTTATTCCAAGGCCGTGTTGTAGCAGATACTGCTGAGAAGAAAGGTGAATCTCTCCTTGGTTCTACGCCATTAGTTGTACTTTCTACCGTTTTAGGTCGTTTCCCGAGTATGGATGAGTACACTGCCGCGGTTGAAGGCATCGACTTAACGCGTTTCGCTCCACCTACGGAAGAGATGACGACTAAGTACACTGGTCAAGCGGTTCCTATTACTGTTGTCTAGTCAATTAGTTAACAGTAATTAAACAGAAAAAGGGTTGCTTATTAGCAACCCTTTTTTATGTCAGTAAGTTGACCATGCAAACTATCGCTGACGACTCAATATCTATGGTGATTTAGACTTAGACTTAGACTTCATTTTTTATTCTGTTACTGAGTTATCGGGCATTCAAGATTTGCGGTTAAATTAGGCATAATCAAATTAGGTGATGCACGGAAATGATCAAAGCTTTCGACACCTTTAATTAACTCGAGCTTATAGCCATAACCTTGGCAAATTAAATAACTTCTACGCAATAAGAAAACGGATAAGCGTTCAAAGCTGACTTTACTATTCGGGATCACTTCTAATTGATAATTATGCTCGTCGAATTTGGTTTTTTTAAATTGTAGATGATGATCAAAGTCCCACTCAGAGCTAGCTTGACCTAAAGGAACATTCTCAATGTTACTGCTACATGATGTGGTTGTCAGGGTTATAAGCCCTAGAGAAATGGTCAAGAAAAAACTTTTACTTAATGAACGTTCCATAGTACATCCTCCTTGGTTTTGGTTAACAGTTTAAGTCTAGTATAGCGCTAAAGATCAACAGAGCTTAATTCATTAACATTCACTCAAGTCTATGCCAACAATTGATGGTTGCACCGTCGTAGGTATTGCATTGTCATTTTGGTTAAGCAAGTAAATATAGCATCGGTCTTGGTTAACATTTTTGCCTAGTGGGAAGACAACAAAACCTCGACCGGTGCCTAGCGTAGAGTAGCCTCGATTCAAAAACCAATTAGCACCACGCTGTCGAACACACCACTCTAAAGAATCATCGGTACAGTTATTTGAAGATATTTGCCCAATACCTTTAATATCAACCAGATGAACAAAAGTATTATTCCATCTGCCATCAGCAAGCATGCCTCTCACCCTTATGTTTTGACCGCTATCTAAAGTAAAGCGGTTTTTAGCGGTGTTTAACGCCTCCGGGGTCAAACGAATCTTTAAGGCAATTAAACTATCTGCTGATTTAATTGCAGCCTTCATTGATTCCATTACGGCTTGATTAGCATCATCTTGTAAATTAATAAACTTGGGTAAGGCAACCACAGTTAAAATAGCTAATAAAACAATGACCACGACTAATTCTATTACAGTAAAACCTTTATTGACCATGACTTTTTATTTACCTCAAAGACGGTGATAATGATGATATAAACTAAAAACATTATCATTCATCCGTAAATTTACTTCATTATTCATAACTTTAGCTTACTTCAGCCTTGAAAATAAAATAAAGCAATAACTAGTGTATATAACATATTTTTAACATAAAACAGTTAATTTAAATTTATTTTTGTACTCTTGCGCCAAATTCCTCATAATGATGAATCGATAATGTTGTAATTGTTAGCTTTTTAACAAATAAGCTTTCATTAATCCGATAGTACGCTCTTGATAGTGAACTAATAATAAAAAGAATAATAATATGCAAATGATTAAGAATACACGCAGGCAGCGCCTGAGAACGGCAGCTTTTCTCGCTATAAGTTTACTACCATTATTCAGCTTGATTGCTAAAGCCAATTCAGTAACAGCACAAATGAGCCCTGAAATTATCGCTGAATACAAAAAGCATTTAGCCGCACAAACTTGGCCTAAAACGTATAAAAAATTAGCTTTTATGGATAACCCTTATAAAGCTGCCTACAAGAAAATGAAAAAAAGTTTGAAGAAGGAAGCACCTGAGGGACAAAGGCGTCGTTTAATGACAGCAGATGAAAGCACGATGGCTGCTAAAAAGAAGCGCTTTGATTACTGCCAAGCATCCGTTGATTTCTTTGTTAGTTTTGCAGCGCGTGCTTACACCTTATCGCGCGTCGAACAAAATCCACTCAGTGAAGAGAAGCTCATGTCTGGTAATGGTGTTGATTACCCCTTTACTAAAGAACAAAAAAATAATGGAAATTTCAGACCTGCACAAATAGCGTTAGATCTAGGTTGGAAGTATCAAGGAAAAGGTGAGCAATATGCTGAAAGTTTCTTGGCAACTTGTTTAGCTATCCCGCTAGAACTTTATTACAAAGAAGATAAGCGCTAGCACGCAACATAATCTCGATATAAAAAAACAGCCGCTTCACCAGCCGCTGTTTTTTTATGCTTAAAATTGAGCTCTCACTCTGTCTCTTATACACATCTGACGCTGC
>CAJXPG010000036.1 GCA_913057925.1 uncultured Colwellia sp.
CAGCTAAGATAACGCTTGTGGAAAATATTTCCTCTGAAATTTTCTTCGCATCAGCCATGGCAGATTTTGAATAGCAAAGTGCTATCATGACAATAGTGACATAAAGCTGTTTAAATACTCTTATAAATGTCAAAGGCGTGCCCCATCATGGTTATGATTTTTATCCTAGCATAGCAATACGTTATTGATTACTAATAGCTTAATTAGTATTAGTATTAGTTTTAATTTAAGTTTTGGTTTTATTCGCATTGCTTTGTGTTTATTTCTCGGATTAAATCGACATTATTATATTTACGAACTTTGGCTATTAACTGGGCTTTCTTTGTTTTTATCCAGTAACATTAATTCTTCTGTAAGCGGCAGTAGGCTTGATATTAATGGTTAAATCGGATTAATTAGCAATAACATCAAATAGTAAACAAGGGTTTTCTTCATCAATCCACGGAAATCCATCACTGACACAAATATTATAATAGGCGTCAGTGTTAACTTCGAAAGAAAATCGCTTTGCATCATTTTGATGAAGCATACCATTAATATAAAAAGTTAAATCATCGCCGTTTTCGTCAAATGTTTCTGATAAATCAAACGTAACTAAATCATTAAGCTGTTTGTTAATGGTAATAATTGGTATATCTTCATTCCATTGATGGCGCGTCGAGTCACCATCAACCATAACAACTAATGACGGTGGTTTTTGTATTGAGTTCTCTGGCCTAAAAACAACAGTATCTGATAATGTTTTGTAGTTGCCTTGAGTGCTGATGTTTAGACGGATTTTTCCATATAAGTCACTTGATGTTGTGGTAAAGCCGCCCTCAAGTTGTGAAATATTATCATCAACGATGACTTTGATATTGTAGTTATTATTTTCGATTGATGCCGGAAATTTTAGATGCGCTTGATTTGTTACAATATCAACAAGTTTACGATATTCACCGTGCCAGTCGTGAATAATCCAATGGTAACTAAAAGTGGATGTATCTACATTGTTATCGTTGTTAATAACGGTAAGGAAAACTTCATCTTCAGGGTGAATATTTGGTATGGTTAACCTAACATCTAACTCTCTTTCACTGCTTTCTATGTCACTATAAAATTCAAAGTTTTTGAAGCAGCTGCCTGAGCTTCCACACCAAGCAAAGCTGTAGCTTCCTCTTGTTTCTGGTAAGAAGATAATGTTGGCTTGTGTTCTGTTAATACCAAGGGTGGAAAATAAGGCATAACGAGCGGCACCATTTTCTCCAGCCCAAACAGACCAAGCCCCTTCGCCTGATTGTGATGCATCTAATTGTACACAATCACCGTCAGAAACATGGGTAACTGTTTGATTTTCTTCAACCGGTGTAATGTTTACAATATTTCTATTTTCACACTCTGAGGGAGTATTTTCACCTGTTATGGTAAACGTTAACGATTGAGTATTATTTTCTTCCCCTAAAATAGAAATATTAACGGTTTCCTGTGTCGTTTCCCCTGCGACTAAATAATCAAAAGCATTCATCGGCTGAAAAGTTAATCGGGTAAGATCGGTACTGGTAATGACACGACCTCGCGTCGGTTGGCTGATAATTGAATATTTAGCATCCGTATTTGTGCTGAACTCGTTTGCATATTTTGTGTAAGCACCGTGTGTTGTGACTGAAAAACTATCGCTAATATCACCAATGGTTAAGGTTAACTCATTGGCTGTTAAATAGTTTACTGATGACAGTAATCGTACACGAACTGTTTGTAGGTTTGTGATCATAGCTGCTTGGCTAGAGAACTCACCGCCATTAATAGAGTATTCGCCACCAATGACGCTTATAGGTGTCGCACTATTAATCCCCTCAACGGTAATTTCATTAGTAGTAATTACCATTTGTAATGGTTGATCCGTAAGGTTTGCCAAGCTGAAAGCATCAGGTGTGGTATCTATGATGGGGTTAGGGGCAGTGATAACTTTTTTATCGTTATCGCCGCAACTAGAGAGTAAAAACAAGCTAAGTAAAATAAGCAATATTGATTTGCTTGCGTGCAGTAGAGTTCCGTTCATAAGTACATTCCTAATTCAATGAGGGACTAGCATACAAGAGTCGGATAAGCCTGTAATCGCTATAAATGTAACTAGTTATGGCAAAGCTATTCTTTACCGGGGCTAGGGAGTTTTTGTCATTTATCTCAGCTAGATAAGGTGATGTATTAAATTATCTTAGAAACGCTTTGTTACCTTTTAAATCGCTGATTTTGATTCGAGAAATTGCTTTTTCAATCATAGACATTAGGATAGTTGTCTTATCTATTTTATAAGGATTATTATGCGTTTAGTCGTTAATTTTGTTGCTTTATCGTTATCTATTTTCGCTTTGCCATTATTAGCAAAGACTAGTAATACGGAATTTATTGAAAAAATTAATACAGTTTTTGCTGACAAATTTCCTCAAGATGCGCCAGGCTGCTCTGTTGGTGTTATCAAAAATAATGAGCTGATATTTGCCAAAGGTTATGGCTTGGCTAACCTTGAACATAATATTCCACTGACAAAAGACTCTGTTTTTAGAATGGCTTCAGTTTCAAAGCAGTTTACCGCTACTGCGGTATTATTATTAGCCGATGAAGGCTTGATTGATTTAGATGAAGATATTCGCACTTACCTGCCCGAATTAGCTGACTATGGCTCAAAGGTTACTGTTAATGCCATGTTAGGGCATTTTGCTGGCATGGGTGATTATGACATGGTGGGTGATTCATATGAGGGTAAAGCTCATGGTAAATATACCGACTTAAAGTCTGCTGCCGGTGGCAAATTTCGCTTAGGGAATGAAGATTACTTATCCATTGATGAATTTTATCAAGTCGTTAAAAAGCTACCATTACGACGTAAACCCAATACGCAAATGGAATACAGTAACTTTGCTTATTTTCTTTTATCTATGTTGGTTGAAGAAAAAAGTGGTATGAGTTTACGAGCGTATTCACAGAAAAATATCTTTAAGCCATTGGGTATGGATAAGACTTTTTTTAGTGATGATGCCAATGAAATAGTGAAAAACCGCGCTTCAGGTTATGCACCACTAAAAACAGCTGGTTATGAAACCAATATGACCAATCTTTTCTGGGTTGGCGATGGTGGTTTGCATACTAGCATTACTGAATTGCAGCGCTGGGATCAGCAGTTCTATCAACCTAAACTGGGGAAAAATCCGCAGCAATTTTTAAAGCAGATGTTAACCCCAAATAGCAAGCATGAACTTGGTGGTATGTTGTATGCCAATGGTCAGTTTGTTAAAGAATATGATAACTTCACCAAGTATGCGCATTCTGGCGGGTGGTTAGGTACTTCAACATATTATGCAAGAATACCTGAAGAAAAACTCTCGGTAGCAGTGTTGTGTAATGATGTTAGTCATAACCCTAGCAAATACAGTGATGAAATTTTTGACAGCTACTTTCAATAATTGTGCTGTCTATCAATAGTAACTATCAATAAAGAAAAGAAAGGAGAGCCAATGCTCTCCATTCTTTTTTGCTTACTTTTCTAAGTCTTTTTCTAGCTCGTTTTGGCAGGCTTTAACTGAAATTGCTTTAGTTTTTTAGCATATTGCCAAATAATTAAGCTCGCTAAAATGATGGCTGAAGCTGAGTAGAGTAGTGAGGTCATTTCACCGTGATGCCCGTGGCTTACTGCAATGACAATATCAAAGTAATTTAATATCCAATCAAAACTTAAACCCATAACTAAGGCGGTAACAATTACGCCGGTTAGGTAACCGATTAAAGATTTTAAACCTAATTCATTTTTTACCACCATTAAAGTCGCAATGTTTGTTGCAGGTCCCGTCAACATGAAAACAAGTGCTGCACCGGGCGATATACCCGATAACATTAGCCCTGCGGCAACTGGGGTTGAAGCTGTAGCACAGATATACATAGGAATTGAAATGACTACCACAAGCATCATGGCAAATACGCCACTACCATACTCACTTAGCAGTGAGGGCGGAACAAAAGTTTGAATAAGGGCTGCAAAGAATAACCCGACCATTAACCAACCCATAAAATCAGATAACAATTTACCATAACCGTATTGCACTACGGCTTTTGCTTTCCCCCAAGGGCTTAATACTTCAGATTTTTTACCGCCACAGCAGCTTTTAACCGCTTTTTCCTGAATTGGCGGTGTTTCAATATCCCAAAGCCTAACGAGCACCCCTGCAACAATTGCTGAAACAATAGCGGCTATTGGCCGCGCAACAGCCATCACAGGTCCCATTAAGGCGTAGGTTACGCCGATTGAATCAACACCTGTTTCAGGGGTTGCTACCATAAAGCTAGCGGTGCTGGCTTTGCTAGCTCCAGCGCGGCGAATCCCCATGGCTGTTGGAATGACCGAACAAGAGCAAAGCGGCATTGGTGTGCCAATAACTGCAGCAGTAACCACAGAGCTATTTTTGCCTAAATACTTAGTGATCCACTTGTCGGGAATAAGTAACCTAATTACACCTGCAAGCAATAAACCTAACAGCAAGAAAGGTGCTGATTCAGTAAATAATAAAATAAAGTTATTAATAAATTCCATCACGTTTATGCCTCTGTTTTATCTTGTTCTTTATCATTATCGAGTGCATCAATAATGCTACATAATTCTGCGCTTTCATTGCCACCACAACAGGCATCACTCAATTTATGTAGTGCGATTAGTATCTGCTGTAATTCAGAAATTTTATCTTCAACTTCAGTAATCTTAATAGCGGTAATGTTTTTAGCATCAGCACAAATATGCGCTGGACGGTCTGAGCGAATTGATAAAAATACTTCAACCTCTTCTAAGCTAAAGCCCATGTCGCGACAACGTTTGATAAATTTGGCGGTATCTAAATCAGCGTTGTTATAAATACGGTAATTACTTTCACTCCGGTTATTTACCTTGATCAGCCCCTGCTTTTCATAAAAGCGTAAGGTATGTGCTGAAAGGCCTGATTTCTTTGCTAATTCACCAATCTTCATGATGTAAATTTCCCTGAGGATTACTTTATAATTACAAGTATAGACTTTAGAGTAGACTCTAAGGTCAACAGTTATTTATTGTAAAGTGAAAGTTTGATGGTTCAAGCAATAAAAAAGGCAGCTAATTCGCTGCCTTTTATTTAGAAAACTATTGAGTATTTATTTGGTGTCGTATTGATCAAATTTATTGAACTTGATAATTGAGGTAAGCTCTTCTCCGTAAAGAGCGCCTTTTTCAGAATATTTATCTAACTTTGTTACTAACACGAAGGGATCTTCGGTTTCCATACGGGTTTGTCTAAATTCTGCAAAAGCACTACTACGACCTAAGGTGCGGTAATAATCGTAAACAGCCGCTTCAATCGAGTCGTATTTTTTTACCCAAATGGTTTTGTCACCACGTTTTTTTAATGCAGCCACTCGTGGCTCATCTTCATCAAATGACCAAACACCAAAAATGTTATAGGCGACGTTAAAAAAGCGTGAGGTTGCCCAAGAACTTTCCATAGCAGCTTGTGCGATAGCAATACTTTTTGGATGAGGTTTCAGTGCCATCAGTAGCTCTTCATTGTTACTCGCTTTATATTCTACTTTTAATGCTTCAATATCATCGTTAGTTCCACCAGCATCAACAGTTGCTTTAACTTTTTGATAGCGTGTCATAAGTTCAGCGTAAACTGTATCTACCGCAGGAACAATAAGTGACTTAAAGCGAGCTTTCTTTTCTTGTACTGTCATTTTAGGCAGCTCAGGTTCTTTTTCAGTCACTTTATAAATAACTGCTGCGATGATAATTAGCAAAATTATCGCGATAATGGCTTTGATTTTGGTTGAGGGTGATTGCACTGACACATTCCTAAATTGTTTGTTAAATTAAAGTCTAAATTGTAAGGTATTCAATTAGTAAACCAAACTATATTTAGCATAGCTCAAGCGTATATCTCTGGTGGACTAAAATAAATATATTTTAGTAAATTTTTGGTTGTTTTTGGAAGTAATGGAGAAGTACATGTTCGGATATTTATTGTTGGCACTGTCACTGAGTGCTTTTTGCGGAGCCTTCTTTTTTATCATCACCGGCGATTATACTGGCGTAGGGTTGATGGCTTTTATCATCTCCATTGTTTGGGGAATTAGGTGGCAAATAAAGAAAAAGGAAAAAAAGAAACAAGCCAACTCTGATTAAAAAGAGTGAATGACTGTTTCTAATTTTGCAGATTATTTAGCTGAAAAATGATGATTGCTTCAGTTGTTCTCGTTAAGCGTAGTTATTGCTAAAAGCATCAACCCCAGCTTGCGCGCAGGCTAAGTCTTGCTCAGGTAAGCCTGAACTTACTCCAATGCCACCGACTACTTGGCCATCAAAGCTGATGGGTAAGCCACCGCCCACGATACACATACGGCCACCGAGTGCGGTATGAATTCCGAATAAATTATTTTCATGCCCTGGAATACAGGCTTGGTTAAATATGTGGGTACCTTTGCGTGCAGATGCCGCAGTAAAGGCTTTATCTTGCGAGATGGTAATGCTGTGAATTTTTCCGCCATCCATACGCTCAAAAGCGATCAAGCTACCTGATTCATCAACCACGGCAATACACATGGGCACACCAAGATCGTTGGCTTTATTTACAGCGCCATCTATTATTGTTTTTGCTTCCGTTTGGTTTAGTCTATTTATTGTCAACATAGTTTCTACTCTTCTAATTTTAAAACTGTTTCAGCCCGCTTGAAGTAATTATATTGACGGTGAGAAATACCTCGGCTGATGTAACCATCAAAGGGTTACTAAATTCTTTTAGCTTGCTTTTTTTATCGGCTCAGGATTTTTAACGTAACCTAACTCAATTGAAATTGATTTGCCTGCCTTAACTAAGTCTTTAATCCATTCATCTTTGCGTCGCTCAATTGGCGCGGAAACTGACAATCCGGCGACTACTTCGCCATATCTGTCATACAAAAGTACGCCAATGCAGCCAACGCCAATTTCAGCTTCTTCGTTATCATAAGCAAAGCCTTGCTCAACACAGCGCTTGCATTCACGCTCTAAACTGTCGATGTTGGAGAATGTTTTACGAGTGTATGTCGGTAAGTTAGTACGTTGAGCGTAACCTTCTATGCCTTCATGACCTTCCATGCCAAGCATCATTTTTCCTACCCCGGTAACATGCAACGGCGCACGACTGCCAATAATCTGCTGAACATGCATCATTCTGTTTGGAATCGCTTTTTCGACATAAATAACTACGTCGCCTTCACGGGCGGTAAGGTTGATGGTTTCACCAAATTTGTCGCGTAATTTTTCCATGTAAGGCAGTGCAACTTTACGAAAATCAATGTTTTGATACTGATAATTACTTAACCTGATTAGCCGGCCGCTTAACTGGTATTTTCCGGTGTTGTCACGATCAACAAAGTGGTTGTCGATTAAAGAGTGCAAGATACGAAAAGCCGTAGAAGGCGCTAAATTAGTATCGGCGCTTAATGCTTTAAGTGTTACTGGCATGGTATAGCGAGAGATAGCATCCAATAACGTGGCTGCTCTATCAATCACTTGAATTCGAGATTCTGGTTTTGCTTTCGTCATAATATTACCGCTTCTTTTAATAACTCATCCAACTAACATCTCTTTTCTTGACTCTTGTGTCAACTTTTGTTTTAAATATAGAACGTAAAGCCAAAAAAGCCATAGTTAAATATAGATTCTGGGTTTCATATTGTGGAATTTTAAATTCGAGTAGCTTGGCTTTTTCAGTACAGCCCAATAAAAACAAAGGCTTTAGATTTTTCATTTTGTGGAAATCTGACTGTATTTCATATTGTGAAATCTGATCAGTTTGCTGTCATTGATTGTTCTCCCTACAGTGATTTTAATTATCAAACGTAACAAACAAGACCATTTCACTAATTGCTTTAGCGCGTGTTCGCCTAGCATCAAATAATTTAGCGACCATGGCTTGGCAATTAACGTAACAAGATTAAGAGGTATATATGAGCAGTTCAACGAACCCTAGCATGATCATTCCAACGTATGACGATGTGCTAGCAGCACATGAGCGTGTTAAGCCCTACATCCATGAAACCCCAGTGCTAACATCATCACGGTTGAATGAAATGACCGGTGCAAAGTTGTTTTTTAAGTGTGAAAACCTACAAAAAGCAGCAGCGTTTAAAGTGCGTGGTGCTTGTAATGCCGTGTTTGGTTTAACAGATGAAGAAGCGAAAATTGGTGTGGCTACGCACTCTTCAGGTAATCATGCGTTATCACTTTCTTATGCAGCGGGACAGCGTGGTATTCCTGTTACTGTGGTTATGCCTCGCACTGCACCACAAGCGAAGAAAGATGCGGTAATTGGTTATGGCGGAAAAATTGTTGAGTGTGAGCCTTCTACCTCTTCACGTGAAGCAGTATTTGCTGAGGTGGTTGCAAAGTCGGGTGCAGACTTTGTTCATCCTTATAACGATCCTCGTGTTATTGCAGGCCAAGCAACTTGTTCTAAAGAGTTACTTGCTCAAGTTGACAACCTTGATGCTGTTATCGCGCCAATTGGTGGTGGCGGTATGATTTCAGGTACTTGTTTAACCATTTCGAATGCTGCGCCAGAGGTAAAGATTTATGCGGCGGAGCCCCTTAATGCAGACGATGCTGCTCGCTCATTCAAAGCCGGTCATATCATTGCTGATGATGCACCAGATACGGTTGCCGATGGCCTTAAAGTGCCACTTAAAGACTTAACCTGGCATTTCGTTAAAAACCACGTTACCGACATTTTCACTTGTACTGAAGATGAAATTGTTGATGCGATGAAGCTGGTATGGAAAACCATGAAAATTGTTATTGAGCCAAGCTCAGCAGTGACAGTCGCCTGTATCTTGAAAAATCCTGAAGTCTTTAAGGGTCAACGCGTCGGGGTCATTGTTACTGGCGGTAATGTCGATTTAGACAAACTGCCGTGGATGAACAAATAACCAAAATTTAGCCATATTCATCTTAAAAGGCTTTACCAGATCATCAAGGGTTTGTTCTCTTTGTAGTGCGCAGCATCTCGGTGTTCTCGGTGGTGAAAATTCTTAAATTAAATAAAGTTAAATAACGAAAAATTTGGAGAAAATTATGTCAAATATAAATGATTTAGAAGTAGGTTATGACGTTCCAGCATTACCAGGTATGGACGAAGCCGATATTCAAACACCTTGTTTAGTCGTAGATCTTGATGCCCTTGAGCGTAACATTGTAAAAATGGGCAATATCGCTAAAGAAATGGGTGTTCGTCACCGCGTGCACGGCAAAATGCATAAGTCGGTAGACATTGCGTTATTACAAGAAAAGCTTGGCGATAGCTGTGGTGTTTGTTGTCAAAAAGTGTCTGAAGCCGAAGTGTTTGCCCGTGGCGGTATTAAAGATGTTTTAGTGTCTAACCAAGTGCGTGATGCGAAGAAAATTGAACGCTTAGCAAAAATGCCAAAACTTGGCGCACGCGTTATTGTTTGTGTTGATGATCTTGCAAACGTTGCTGATTTATCTGCTGCGGCAGTGAAAGAAGGTACACAACTTGAGTGTTTAGTTGAGATTGATTGTGGTGCGGGTCGTTGTGGTGTTCAATCAGGGCAACCTGTTGTTGATATCGCTAAAGCCATTGAAGCGGCTGACAACCTTAAATATGCAGGTATTCAAGCTTACCAAGGTGCTATGCAGCACATGGAGCATTACTCAGACCGTCAAGAAAAAACCCAAATCGCTATTGAAATGGTCGCTCACACTATTGAAATGCTTAAAGCAGAAGGCCTTGAGTCAGATATCGTTGGTGGTGGTGGTACTGGTTCTTACTACTTCGAAGGTAACTCAAAAGTTTTCAACGAATTACAGTGTGGTTCTTACGCATTTATGGATGCAGATTACCAAACTATTCGTGATGAGTCAGGTGAGAAAATCACTGACTTTGAAAATTCATTATTTATCTTAACTTCTGTAATGAGCCACACTAAAACGGATAAAGCGATTTGTGATGCAGGTCTTAAAGCGCAATCTGTTGATAGTGGCTTACCATACGTATTTGGTCGTGATGATGTTGAGTACATCAAGTGTTCAGATGAGCACGGTATTATCTCGGATGCTAATGGTGCATTAGCGATTAACGAAAAACTAAAACTTGTGCCAGGTCACTGTGATCCAACGTGTAACGTTCATGATTACTACGTCGGTGTACGTAACGGTAAGGTTGAAACCTTATGGCCAGTATCTGCACGTGGTAAAGCTTACTAATCGCTGACCCTTTGCAACCTTTCACCCTCGGCGATCGCTGAGGGTGCTATACCAAGCCGATTGGTATCACTATTTCCTAGGATAAAAATTATGAGTAATTCACAAGATTCTTTACAAACTAGCAAAGGCGTTTCAGTTGTTTCTGAAGACGTTTGCCAAGAAATCATGGGCAGATCAGATGCCTTTACCGCCGTAGAAAATGTTTTTGCTGCCATGGCAAAAAATACCGCCTATAACTTCGATGTGATCCGTGAAGCAATTGGCCACGAAGATGCGTTATATGGTTTTAAATCAGGCTTTGATCGTGACGGTATGGTACTCGGTTTAAAATCAGGTGGTTACTGGCCGGGGAATATGGCTAAAGGCTTAACTAACCATCAATCAACGGTAATTCTGTTTGATCCTGATACCGGTAAATTAAAGTCACTGGTTGGCGGTAACTATTTAACTGCAGTGCGAACAGCAGCATCTTCAGCAGTTTCTATTGCGCATTTAGCCCGTAAGGATTCAAAAGTGTTAGGTATGATTGGTGCTGGTCATCAGTCTACTTTCCAACTGCGTGCTGCGGTAGAACAACGTGACTTTGAAAAAGTTGTCTGTTGGAACTTTCACCCAGAGCAAATCCCTAACCTTGCTGCGGTTGCAGAGGAGCTAGGCTTACCGTTCGAATCAGTAACCCGTGAAGAGCTTTGCGCCCAAGCCGACGTTATTATTACTATTACCTCTGCTTTTGAAGCGTTAATCGAAAAAGACTGGATCAAGCCGGGTACTCATATTGCGTGTATGGGCACTGACACTAAAGGTAAGCAAGAAGTTGATGCACAATTATTAACAGTAGCTAAAGTCTTTACTGATGAACTAGCGCAATCGATTACTATTGGTGAAGCGCAGCATGCAATCTCGCGTAAGCTTATTCAACAAGCTGAAATTGTGCCGATTGGTGAGGTAATTAATGGTACAAAACCAGGTCGTACATCAGACACTGAAATTACTTTGTTTGATGGTACTGGTGTTGGCTTACAAGATTTAGCAGTAGCTTCAGTTGCAGCTGATTTGGCTGAAGAAAAGGGCTTAGCGACTTACTTTCAGCTTTAAGCTTGCTAGCAATGCTCGAAAGCTTAGTGAAAATAAGTACATTATTGATGGCTGCTTAATTACTTAAGCAGCCATGTTTATTTTGAAACGCACTTAGCCTTGTGGGTTATGACTTTTCAAAGCGACTAACTTGATTTCGTCCACTATCTTTTGCTTGGTATAAAGCGTTATCTGCTTCAATAATGTAGTCTGATAATGCCTTTGAGTTCATTGTTACAAAAGTTAAACCAAAGCTAGCTGTGATTGGGGAGTTCATACCTAAAATTGTCGGGTTTACATTTGCTAGTTCGGCTCTTATCTGATTGAGTCTTTCCTCAATTACCTGTTGATCTTCTCCTGTAATAATAAAGAGAAATTCTTCACCGCCCATGCGACAAAAAATATCTGATTTTGTTAAGAACTTTTTAGCAGTGTTGACACTTAATTTGATCACTTCATCCCCAACGGCATGACCATAGGTATCATTAATCTTTTTAAAAAAATCAAGATCCATAATGACAACAGCAAAAGCTCCATTGTTAGTATTACTGATGAAGTGTTTAAAAAATTTTTCTGCCTGAATCATGCCGTGGCGTCGATTACTGATGCCGGTTAGGCTATCTATATTGGCAAGAACTTTTATTTTTCTAAGCAAAAAAACTAACCAGATAAAGAGGCCAATTAAGAACAAGCAAAAAATTGAAAGGATTAATAAATAGTGATCTTTCACGGCAATTAATTGTTTACTTAAATCTATTTCTACTTGTTGAGTAATATTGTCTTCAGCGAGCGCTTCAACAACTTTACTTTGTTCTTCAACATAGGCAGCATTCTTTGCGCGTTTTATTCTTCTGTCGATATGACCATCGGCTCTAGGTGCAGTAATACTTTTCACCATATCTTTGGTTGTTTGGTATAAAGCGTCAATATTTCTGCTTTTATAGAGCATATCTATCTTGATATTATCTATTTGAAATTTTTGGTAAACATTATCTGCTGTAAGGTTTTGTTCAATTTCGTCAACTAATTGGGCTGCTTCTTGAAAGTTTTCTAATTCAATTAAAGCGCTCGCCAGTATTACTTTAGCACTATTAATGCTTTGTTGTGATTTAGAGTTTGAGTTAACTTTTGAAATAACTTCTTTGGTAATATCGACGGTCTCTTGGTACTTTTTAAGTTGAAACGTGATAGTTGCTAAAGCATATAAAGTATTTAATCGACTATTCTTAGATATTGTCTCTTTATTGCTGTTTAACAAGTCATTTAGTAGATTGTAAGCCTCTTGAGGCTCTCCTTGTTGAATTAACCAACTGGCTTTTAGTTGAGTGAGAGATGCATGATAAATTGTGGCATCGAGTTTTAGGGCTGTTTTTTTGAACTTTGCTATTAGTTTGTCTGTTTGCGGGTCTCCCATCATGTTTGCGCGAATTCGTATTATATTAAATTGCATCTCTAAAGCCATAAAATGTTCCTCAATGGCTAGCCACTGCTTCTGATTTTTAATGGCAATGTCTAATGCAACATCAATAATATTATCGTTGTTAAAGCTGTAATATAAGCTTCGATAAAAAAAAGCGCTCATAAAAGGGTCATTAAATGAGGTTACTTGTTCTTCAATTGCTTGTAATTTATCTAAGGTTGGTTGTTGTTTAATAAGCTGAATTGTGAGGTCGAATAGCGTTAACCAGGTAGCTTTTTTGTCAGGTAAGTTACTTAGTAAAGCAGGGGCTATCTCTTTTATTTGTGCAAGTCGTGGTAAGTCGATTTGATTCGCTGCAACGGTTAAGCTTAGCGAAAGCCAGTGCAACTTTTCTGTATTACTACCTTTTAATATTGTACTTTCAAGTTGACGTAATTTTTTATCTGCCAAGTTGGGGTTTTGTACTGAAAGTAGTTCGGCTTGAGTTAAATCGTTTGATAAGGTTTGCGCATACAGGTGAGAGCTGAAGGTAAAAAGGCACAAGCCTATCACTATGAGCATTTTAATGTTGCTAGCCTTGTTAAAAGATAATTTCATTATTAATCACTTACAGTTAGATTAAAAAATGTATCACAAGTAAAAGTTATATCATTATTGTTTGATAAATGCATGTCAGTTTTGGCATGTATTATTAAAAATAAATTAAGAGGCACTTGAGGTTAAAGTATGCACCGTATTTTATATTTTTTTCTTGTTTTTAATGCTATGACTGTAATAGCAGATGAATTAGCCCCGTTTACTTCTGATGGCTGTAGTGCCTTCCCTGATGGCACTTTTACTCAAAATGAATTATGGCTGAGTTGCTGTACGGCCCATGATTTCGCTTATTGGCAAGGCGGGACTTATGATGAACGTTTAATGGCTGATAAGGAACTTGAACACTGTGTTGCTCAAGTGGGAGAGCCGCAAATAGCAGCGCTAATGTTAGCTGGGGTTCGCGTTGGTGGCAGTCCATATTTTCCAACAACATTCAGGTGGGGCTATGGTTGGCCTTTTCCAAGGCTTTATAAACCTTTAACTGAAGATGAGCAGTTGAAAATTAATTTTCAAATACAAGCAATGCAAGAGAGTGACATTCCCACCTATTGCCAAGTAGCGACCGAAAATACAAGCTTAACCACAGCTGAGCAAACACAGCTTGAAAATTATGTATTAAATAATGAGTTTATATCGGGTTGTGTTACCGAAAAATTGGCGGATTTAGCAGAGAAATCATCCAGCAAACCGCATTTATGCGAGCAGGCTAAAAGCGATTTCATTGAACAACAGCTTAGTTATTCACAATGGCTTTCAATTTATCATGCTTGTCGAGCCAATTAGTTTCATCTCTACTATCTATCTTAGCGTTAATACACAAAAGGTTACCTTGTTAAGCTTGCGCCGCTACACAGTGGCGCTATAGTGAATTTCCATCGCGTTATAAGGAGCCTTAAATGCTAAATATTAGACCCGCAAAATTATCTGATTTAAGCAATATAGCCACGTTACACGCACAAAGCTGGCGTGAAAATTATTATCCTGTACTTGCTGAAGAATATCTTGCCAGTAACATATTTGCTGAAAGGGAAGCTGTTTGGCAAGCTGGCTTGTCATCGCCTAAGCCAAATCAGCTGGTGCTTGTTGCTGAAATTGATGGCGACTTTTGTGGATTTATATGTGCTTTTGGTGAAAATCACCCGAAGTTTGGCACCATCATAGATAATTTGCATGTTAAAGCGGGTAGTAAAGGGCAAGGCACTGGTTCTCATTTACTGGCTGCGACTGCGAGGTGGGCTGATAAAAATTATCAGCAACATGACTTATATTTGGAAGTACTTGAATGTAATCCTAAAGCGATGGGGTTTTATCAAGCTAAAGGGGCCAAACATATTGCTAGCGCAATTTGGCAGACACCTTGTAACAATCAGGCAGTAGAGTTTATTTACAGCTGGGGACCACCAATTAACTTGCTGTAAAAGTAATCTCGAAAGTTCAACAGCCCCTAAATGGAATGACTGTAATGAAAGAATCTTTAGCTGAAGTAAAAAAAGAGATAAAAGCTAAGTTATTGTATTGGAACAACCTTAAAAGTAGCAAAGCAAAAGTCGCGCTATTTATTGTAATTCTCGCCGTAATTGTGTTAAAAATATTCACTCTATTATTTAGCGTCGATTGGCTTAGCGACCTATTTAGTGGTTATTTATAACTTGAAGTTAGCTGTTCTAGTAGCGATGCTATGGCGCTAAATCAAATAAAAAACACCATGAAGAGTGTTATGGAGAAGTAAAGTGCTACCTGATAAATATACCTTGAAGTTTACCTGCCCGAGCGTTGAACAATTCTTAAATTTACGTACGAAAGTTGGCTGGAGTGACCTTGATACGAATTTGGCCCAAGCCAGCTTAAACAACTCTTTATTTCATGCCACTATCTGGTTAAACGAACAATTAATTGGCATGGCTCGAGTTGTCGGTGACAACGCCATGTATTTCTACATTCAAGACCTTGTGGTAGACCCAGACTATCAAAAGCTTGGCTTAGGCAAGGTATTGATGTCTAAAGTTGAGGGTTACTTATTTGAGTCGGCAAAAAAAGGTGCCACTATTGGATTGCTATCAGCACAAGGTAAAGAAAGTTTTTACGGCCACTATGGCTATACCCAAAGACCTAATGAGCTTTTAGGGCACGGTATGTGTAAGTTTATCTAAAGCTAGGGTATTATTAGTAATTCTTCTCACTGAATGTGTAAATAATTACTAGGATTTTCATGAAAAAATCAGGTTTTACCCTTATAGAGCTGGTTGTAGTTATTGTTATTCTTGGACTACTTGCTGTAGTGGCTGCACCTAAGTTTGTTGATTTAACCAGTGATGCTAAAGCTTCCGTTATTAAAAATATTTCAGGTAATCTAACCACCGCGATTGGCTTTGCGCTGATGAAGGATAAAATCGCAGGTGGTAAAGGTGAGCCGATTGACTATAACGGTAATACCGTTACCTTTACGGTAGGAAACCCAACGGCCAATGCCACTCAAATGCGTTACTTACTTGAAATGGAATTACCGTCGGCAACTTTTACTCCTAACTGGTCTACTGTTCCTTGTGAAGGTTCTGAGTTTTGTGTAGTAGGAAATAGGCCATTTTCTGATGCGAGGCTGCCGCCTATAACTGAATTTACCAGTGGCACCGGGGTTTTCATCTGGCCAGAAGGCTACATACTTGATGACTGTTTTACTTACTACCTTAATTTAGAAGATGGTGGAGAGCCAATAGTTGATTATGTAAACACAGGTTGTTAATACCTGAAATAAAGTAGCAAGTTAATGCTTAATATGGATGTTTTATGATTGAAAGAAAATCAGGTATTTATCAAGGTCGAAATAAATCTTCAGCATACAAAGACTTGGTCTGGACTGTGGCTACAGCTTCAGACACCTCGGTAGGGATTGAACAGCAAACAGCGCTTACCCTAGAAACCATCCAAAGAAATTTACTTGAATTAGACTCAGATAAAAGCCGCATCGTTTCAGCGCAAGTATATATTGCTAATATGGCTGATAAGCCAGTAATGGATAGTGTCTGGCAACAATGGCTAGGTGATAATCCGCAAGATTGGCCGCAACGTGCCTGCTTAGGTGTGCAACTTGAAGGCGATGCGTTAATAGAAGTGACCGTAACAGCAGTTCGAAGTTGTTAATTTACTATGATTCAGCAAGCCCTAATAAACACCGTTAAATCTTCTTGGAGCGAAGAGCGTTCGCTACCTTTTTCAGTTTACTGCTCCGTTAAGGAGCAACATATACTTAACGTTCCAGTGGTTAAACCTTTATTTATTGCTGTGCTGGAGGGAGAAAAGCAACTTGGCAGTGAAGGGAGTATTGAGTGTCTTGCGGGAGATTTTATTTTCTTATCAGATAGCCCTGCAATTAATATGCGCAATATACCTAGCGATAAAGAATACTTTGCTTTACTGATAGAATTTGAAATAGAAGATTTTGTTGGAATTGATGTTGAAAATACAGGGAAAAGTAGTGAAATTGTCGCTAAAGGTAAAAATGGTTTCAGTGTGGGTGAAGTTTCATCAGAGTTAGAGAAGTGTTTGCAGCAGTTTATAGAGTTTTCCCTGTATGCGCCAAAAACCATGTGGCCTTTACGTAGAAAAGAGTTTCTACAGTTGTTATATCATTTGGGCTATGAAGATATTTTATCTATGGCAACCTCACATAAGTTGGCACATAGTATACATGCAATTTTAAATAAGCAGCCAGCTGAAGAAATGCCGCTTGCAGTCATTTGTCAGCAATTGGCAATGAGCGAATCTACACTCAGGCGAAAATTAAATGCTGAGGGCACGTCGATTCAGCAGATAAAAGACCAAGTGAAACTTGGGCTTGGCCTACACTTAGTGCAAACAAGCCGTTATTCGATTGGCCACATTGCTGAGCAATGTGGTTACCAATCACAATCGCGTTTTAGTGACCGCTTTAAGCAGCGTTTTGGTTTGACCCCATCAGCACTAAGAAAAACCAGATTGATTGATTAGGGCGAAAAGTTGACGGTTTTGTCACTATAATAATCGTGTTGAAACGCTAAGATACTAACTGTTATTCACTTACCACGTTATTAATCAATAAGGTTTTAATTATGTTCAAGACAACTATGTTTAAGACGATTATATTCACTTCAACACTTATCATTATTTCTTCAACGGCAGCTTTGGCCGAGCCTTTTAAATTAACCAGTCAAGATATTACTCATGGGGAATTTATGTCTAAAGCACAAGAATTCAATGGCTTTGGCTGTAGTGGGGGGGATTTATCACCACAACTTAAGTGGAGTGGCGCGCCTGAAGGCACGAAAAGTTTTGCTATTACCGCTTATGATCCTGATGCTCCAACAGGAAGTGGTTGGTGGCACTGGCAGATAGTTAACATTCCAAGCAAGGTTAATGAACTTGTTACTGGCGCAGGAAACACCACAGAGGATTTAGCACCCGAAGGCAGTTCACAAATACAAAATGATTATGGTATGCGTGGCTTTGGTGGCGCTTGTCCGCCTAAAGGCCATGGTGTTCATCATTATCGTTTTACTGTGCATGCACTTTCAGTAGAAAAACTATCGTTACCAAAAGATGCTTCAGGTGCTTTAGCAGGGTATATGATTAATGCCAATACCTTAGCAACTAGCACGATTGAGTCTTTATATAAACGAGATTAGACTTGTTATCAAATAACGAAAATTATGAATTAAATAAGCCATTTAACTATTAGCTATAGTTAAGCGGCTTTTTTAATGGCGTTAAATATAACTTAAGCGTCGCTCATATAATTTTCAGGTAAATCCATACCAGCTACGCCTGAATCAACTGCTGCTTTAGCTACCGCAGTCGCAACATTTTTACATAGTCTAGGGTCCATTGGACGTGGGATAATGTAACCTTTACCAAACGATAACTCTTTTTCACCACTAGCTTGTAATACACTCTCTGGCACTTCTTGTTTAGCAAGCTCTCTAATGGCGTGCACAGCTGCAACTTTCATCTCGTTATTTATCTTACGCGCGCGTACATCTAATGCACCACGGAAAATAAATGGGAAACATAAGACATTGTTTACTTGGTTAGGGTAATCAGAGCGACCGGTTGCCATGATCAAATCACTGCGGGTTTCCAATGCTAACTCAGGCTTTATTTCTGGATCAGGGTTAGAACAAGCAAACACCACTGGATTATCAGCCATTTTCTTTAATTGCTCAGCACTGAGTAAGTTAGGACCAGAGACGCCTAAGAACACATCAGCACCTTCAATAACATCATCTAAAGTGCGCTTATCAGTATTGTTGGCAAATAATTTTTTGTATTCGCTTAAGTCATCACGACGGGTATGGATAACGCCTTTGGTATCGAGCATGTAAATTTTTTCACGCATTGCGCCACATTGGATCAGCAGCTCCATACAGGCAATTGCTGCAGCGCCAGCACCTAAACAAACAATATCAGCACTTTCGATTTTCTTGTTTTGAATTTCTAAGGCGTTAATCATGGCAGCAGCGGTAACAATAGCAGTACCATGTTGGTCATCATGAAACACAGGGATTTTACAGCGTTCGTTTAACGCTTTTTCAATAATAAAACACTCCGGTGCTTTAATATCCTCTAAGTTAATGCCACCAAAACTGTCTGCAATGCTTGCAACTGTATTGATAAACTCATCGGTCGTTTTATGTGTTACTTCTATATCAAACGAGTTGATATCAGCAAAGCGTTTAAACAAAAGCGCTTTACCTTCCATTACTGGTTTTGATGCCATCGGACCTAAGTTTCCTAAACCCAAAACCGCGGTACCATTTGAGATGACGGCCACGGTATTACCTTTGCCAGTGTACTTGTAAACATCATCTGGGTTGTTAGCAATTTCACGACAAGGCTCAGCGACACCTGGGCTATATGCGAGGGATAAATCAGTACTTGTTTCTGCTGGGGTTGTCAGTGCTACAGCTATTTTACCTGGAGTTGGTAAGGCGTGATAATCAAGAGCTGCTTGTTTAAAATTAGACATAGTTGACCTACTTTATAATTAATATTTAAGGGTAATAATTGTTGTAATTATTTAAATTAGAGCGGTACTCGACATGCCGGTTGGGGGAGCATATCAAGTACCTAAAGCTTGTTGTAAAACCTGCATGCACCATGTGAAATCGCCACTCACACTATATAAAGATAAAGGCGAAATTCAGTAGCATGATGTAAGAGGTAAAAGAAAATTTCTGCGAGGTTTTCACTTGACAATTTTCGGGTAATTCAAAAGTACGAGCCCTTAACAGTGAGGTGTAGTCTACTGTTGGGCGATAAAAGCATTGGCAAAATTTTTACTACCAACACAAAATAATCAGCGTAATAAAGCAAAATGTTTCAGACATTCAGTACCATAGATGGCTCTGTGTCTCTCTGCGAGCTATTTTCGCAGTTAAAAAATACAATGTATATATATGACAGGTAAATCTAAAAAGTGCTCTTAAAGAGCTTAGAAAGCGTCATAATAAATAATACATTTAAAGAAATATAAAATTTCACGGTTAATGTTCAGTGCTAGTATTTTAGTGGTTTACTAAGGAAGCTTTATTGTTACTCAACCAAGTGAGTAACAATAAAACAATCATCCTATTAAACGACTAGCTTAGAAGCGCCATACTGCTAGGAACTGAACTGTGTTGTCATCAACACCTTTAGCACCTAATTTGTTTTTCCAGTATTGGTACTCAATACCCGCGAATAAGCGGTTAGATGGCGTACCAATAAGCTCACCTACATCTAAACGAACTTGTGGTTGGAATAAAATCCATGATTCAAGTTCAGTTGGTGTGCCAAATGAGAATGTATGATATTGATCACGACCTTGAATGTACTCTAAGTGACCTTCAATGCTCCAGCTAGTTGAACCAATTTTAAATGGGTAAGCCCAAGCAAAATCAACCATAAAGCTAGTATCTTCATCAACAACACCAAAGCCATTCGCTGGTGTATCTTCTGCACCGCTAACATGGATATAAGCACTGGTGTTTAATGTTGCAAAAGCAAAGCCTGGTAAATCAAGCGCAAAAGTAACACCTGGTAATACCCAAGTACTGTCAACTTCAGGCGCGTAGTTAAAACCAGCCACTAGACCAATATCTTTTACTGGACCAAAAGATAAGTCATTGCCAGTCATTGCACCTAAACTAAAGTTAGAGTACCACTCACCATAAAATTCTGCGCTATCACCTACAGCACCTTTTCCGCTAAGGCGAGAATGATCAACGAAAAAGAAGTTATCGCCATATTCCCAACCACCAGCATGTTGAAAAGTTGTGATCGTTGCTGTTGCTGTGCCACCAGTACCAACCACTTCTAGTTCACCACCTGCTTGTAGTTGAACTTCAGTATTTCCCCAAATTTCTGCTGATGCCATTGGTGCAGATAAAGCTGCTGTTAAGGCAAGTGCAGAAAGTGATGTTTTAATATTCATAGTGTCTCTCTTAATGTAATTTAATTTTTAATAGTTATATTAATTCTATTTCTAATTTTAGTTTTAATTTTTTTTTCAAGATGTCCATCTTTCACTATTTGCCGTAACTTGACACATGTGTCAGGTTACTATTAACTAAGATACATCAGGTTGTTTTGTAAACACAACTAAAAATTAAAACTAAAATATAAGGGAAAGTAATTATGACTTTTAAATCATTTAATCCACCAGAAAGAACTTTAATGGGTCCAGGCCCGTCTGATGTAAGCCCAAGAGTACTTTCAGCACTGTCTAGACCTACTATAGGTCATCTTGATCCACTTTTTGTAAATATGATGGATGAAGTTAAGTCATTGCTTCAATACGCATTCCAAACCAAGAATGAATTCACTATAGCACTATCTGCGCCGGGTTCAGCAGGAATGGAAGCTTGTTTTGTAAACCTAGTTGAAGCTGGCGATAAAGTCATTGTTTGTCGCAATGGTGTTTTTGGTGACCGTATGATTCAAAACGTTACCAGAATAGGTGCAGAGGCCGTGGTTGTTGACTCTCCGTGGGGTCGAGCAGTTGAAACTGATAAGGTGGAAGCGGCATTGATTGCACACCCAGATGCTAAGTTCTTAGCTTTTGTTCACGCTGAAACCTCTACCGGCGCATCATCTGATGCTAAAACCTTATGTAAATTGGCTCAAGCTCATGATTGTTTAACTATTGTTGATGCTGTTACATCGCTTGGTGGCTCAGAGTTAAGAGTAGATGAATGGGGTATTGATGCTATCTATTCAGGTACACAAAAGTGTATGTCTTGTGTACCGGGAATTTCACCAATCTCTTTTAGTCCTAAGGCTGTAGAGGTGGTAAGAAACCGTAAAACACAAATTCAAAGTTGGTTCTTAGACCAAACATTAGTGATGAGTTATTGGTCAGGTGAGGGCAAACGTAGCTACCATCACACAGCACCGGTAAACTCTTTATATGCACTACATGAAGCACTGGTAATGTTGCATGATGAAGGTTTAGAGAACAGTTGGGCACGCCATAGAGCACAACATGAAAAACTAGCTAAAGGACTGAAAGAATTAGGTTTTGAGTTTATCGTTCCAGAAGAAGAGCGTTTAGCCCAGTTAAACTCTGTACACATTCCTGATGGTGTTGATGACGCCAAAGTACGTGAATACTTACTTGAAAACTATAACCTTGAAATTGGTGCTGGTTTAGGTGCTTTTGCTGGTAAAGCATGGCGTATCGGCATCATGGGTTACACCGCAAGAAGTGAAAATGTAGCGCTTTGTTTAGCGGCATTAAAGGACGCTTTAAACCAATAATCGTTGCATAAACCTTATAAATTAGTTTTTATAAAACAAAAAAGACCACTTTTTAGTGGTCTTTTTTTTTGCATTATGGAATTTAAACGGCTTTTATTCCACAAAATCACATCAAGCCATGCCACGATATGAAATAAAAAGCGCTTTTTTGATGGCTAAATACTAACTTTTTTACCTATTGAAAAACGAAACGCTTAATATATTTCATATATTGAAATGCTCAATTGACCATTTTGACTAATTTTTGTATTCATCAAAGAGGAAAACGACACAATTGCCTTTTTCAATCTGTGGTTGGCTCTGTAATGTTTGCTTAATCGGTTCTAACTCGTTTGAATCAACAAACATGAGTAGTTTCCCCATTGCTAAGTCTTGTTTGAATCGACAGATCTTATTATTAACCTGTAACAGACCGCAAAATGTACCGACTAGACAACCCAAAACTAAAGAGCCAAAAAAAGTCATTACTAAGATGGATTGCTTAATCAGCTCTGTTTCTTGCCAAAATGGCATGCCCATACTTAAGCCTGCGCAGGCAGTTATCCCTAAAACAGCGCCCAACAAAAAACCATGCTTTGCCCCATGAGCTAAGTCAGACTTTTCAAATATGCTGCCTTCATGCAAGTGATGTTGTTTTATGCCTTTTCTGTCTCTTCCAAGTACATGAATATTGCTTTCTTTTATATGTAATTTCTCATGTAAAACTGAGGCGGCATTATCAATGTCATCCAAAGACTCCGCTAGAAAGTACTCGCGTCTCATGCTATTTCTCCTTTGGTTACCAACAAAAAGTTGAGCAATGGTGAACTTTAGCGACGGTGATGCTAAAACTTCATGGCCAAGGAAAGGCTAAATAGCTACAAGGGCAAACATACAAACCATTCAATATTGAAATGTGTTGTAACTTACTAAAGATAACGGTTGCTGATTTTAAATATGCATTGTTAAGTGTAGTAGCGAATGCGTAGAAAACGCGTGGTATTTGAGATGAATGGAACTTCGTTTGTAACGGTATATTTAGTTATTCATAACTTGAAACAACCTTAATATTTAAGCTTGTTTATTAGAGGGCCTTGATCTTTCTAGCTTACATTTTCAGCGAATTATTGAGAGCTTCTAGCAATCAAACTCCTTGGCGGTGCCATAGCAAGTTTATAACTGCTGAAAAGCTCTCAATGCTATGATTAAACTAAACCACAGCCCTTTAAAATAATATTGGTAAGTGAACCGACCACGTTATCAAAGTCATCATCATTCATCGCATCTTTGCCAAACCCAGCCAGCACCTGCACATTAAAATCTGCGTAATGCTGAGTTGAACTCCAAATGAGAAATAATAAATGGTAGGGGTTAACGGAATCGATCTGACCTCGCTTAATCCAAGTTTCAATGACGGTGATTTTCTCATCTAACCACTGTTTAAACTCAGTGTGCAAATAGTCTTTGAGAATCGGTGCACCATGAATTACTTCACTAGCGAATATTTTAGAGCCATCGGGATCATGCTTCGCGTGCATAATCTTTTCATGGATATAAGCGGTGAGAATCGTTTTCGGGTCATCATCGACACTTAATGTATCAAAACTGGTATTCCAACTGACAATGATTTCATTGAGTAATTGTTGGTAAAGGTCGGTTTTATCGTCAAAATAATAATGAATATTCGCTCGAGGGATATTAGCGCGTTCTGCAATGCGCTTAATGGAAGCACCTTTAAAACCATGGGTAACAAATTCTGTTTTTGCCGCCGTTAAAATAAGCGCGACATTTTTCTGCCTAACTTGACCTACTGATTCTTTTTTACCCGACACAACTACCTCAAAACTTCATTATTCATCGTGGAGAAAATAACTTTATAACAAGTTGTAGCTGACAGCTATAGCTTTCTGGAAAATGAAATCATTAATTGATAGAAAATAGGTTTTTTGGTGAGTTTTTTTATTATGTCATCGCTGTGGTTTGTTAGGGGCTGATAATAATAGCTTGGAGTTTGTTTTCTTGTTCGGCGTCGCGGTGGCGACAACACCCAAAGGGGCGTTACACGCCAAAAGCCCCTTTGGAATCCCCGTGGCGCCCAACTCAGTGAAAACATAAATCATCAATTTTGAGTTTACAGCCAATACCTGCCGATATTCGTCCATGAAAAGCGGCAGTCTTCGCCATCCATGGCTCAGCTTGACTGACACTTTACAAAATAGAGATTTATTCACTGAGATGGGATTTGGAGTGCTTGGCGATAGCAAGTGGTAATAACAAACCAAGAGCTTATGAATAGTTAGATATGAGCATAGAAGAAACAAGCACCAAGTCTGCTTCTTCAAACGCTGGAGTGAAGTGCAATATTCACGTATTGTCATCATGACGCTGCAGGGATGCAGCTAATTAGACAATGCAGGAGCATATTGTCCTGATGATGAACAAAGCGATGTCGGCACATGGATGTGCCATCATTGCTGTTACGTCGATAACACTTGAGGGAATTGAAGAATAGGTTTGTTAGCAGCTCTGAGGGATTCCAAAGGGGTCTCGGCGTTTAGCCCCCTTTGGGTGTCGTCGCCACCGCGACAAATCTATTAAATTTACTCTGACCCCATTTATTTAGATGGGACTTGGTGCTCTTGGCACAGCTACATGACTTAGCAGGTGTCATCCCTGAAGTTACTTGTCGGGGATCCAGCTCTTAGTGATATGGATTCCCGATCAGTTACTTCGGGAATGACAGTTAAAAGTACCACGGTATCAACAAGCGCCAAGTCGACTTTTTATTATTAGCTTGCGATTACCTTTTATGTTTGTCGCCACCACCACGACAAACCTATTAAAATTAATCAGCTGCTGATATCTTACCAAGGATACTTTCGATAAGAACTCTATGATGAATCAAAACAATAAAACACTCTCAACCTATGAAAGCTTTAAAAAATTCCCCTTTGGTAAAAAGATTTTCTCAATGGTTGTCAGTCGTGTAGCGCCTTATTTTTCTACCATTGACCCTAAGATCACCGAACTAATCCCTAATCAATGCACCTGTATCATCAAAAAAAAGAGAAAGGTTTTTAATCATATAAAAACGGTACATGTCATCGCTATTTGTAATGGTTTAGAAATGGCAATGGGTGTCATGGCCGAAGCATCAGTTCCTAAACGTCTTCGTTGGATCCCTAAGGGAATGACGGTTAATTATACCGCTAAGGCTGGCAGTGATATTCGTTGTGTGGCTAAGGTGGGCGCTGAGGCTTGGCAACCCGGTGACATGTTGGTAAACATTACGGCTTATGATGAGAATGATGTTGTCGTGGTTGAAGGGACGATTAAGCTCTGGATATCTGAAAAGCCAATCAAGGATTAGCATAAAGCTAAATTACTCAGTCAATCACCTAGCTTTAAATCATAGCTAGGTGATCTCTCAATACTGATATTTCGTAAGCTAAGTTGCTTTCACCTCTACACGTCTTTGGTGCAAAACCGGCTCGGTATAACCACTCGGTTGTACTTTACCTTGAAAAATTAAATCTTCTGCCGCTTTAAAAGCAATACAGTTGTCAAAATTATTCGCCATAGGGCGGTAAGTCGCATCATTGGCATTTTGTTTATCAACAACAACTGCCATGCGTTTAAGCGACTCGTTTACTTGCTCTTCAGTAATAACCCCGTGATGTAACCAGTTACATACGTGCTGGCTTGATATTCTCAACGTTGCTCTATCTTCCATACGGGCAATATTGTCGATATCAGGTACCTTCGAGCAACCAACACCTTGATTAACCCAGCGACCCACATAACCAAGTAAACCTTGGATATTATTGTCCAATTCCTTTTGAATCTCTTCAGTTGATAATTGCACACGATTTTTCAGTAATGGAATAGTCAATAAATCGGTTAGATCATCAATAGCGCCCGGACGAGAAAACTCAGCTTCCATTGCGGTTTGAATCGCTTGCACATTGACCTTGTGGTAGTGCATTACATGCAAAGTGGCTGCCGTTGGTGAAGGTACCCAAGCACAGTTAGCACCAGCTTTAGGGTGCTCAACTTTACTTTGTAGCATATTAGCCATTTCGTCAGGAATGGCCCACATGCCTTTACCTATTTGCGCTTTGCCGCGCAGGCCTGCTTGCAAACCGATGCGCACATTTCTGTTTTCATAGGCGGCTATCCATGGCTCATGTTTCATCAATTCTTTTTGCGTCATCGGGCCAGCTTGCATGCTGGTATGGATTTCATCACCAGTACGGTCTAAAAAACCAGTGTTAATAAAAGCAAGGCGGGTTTGTGCAGCGCGAATACATTCTTTTAAGTTGGCTGAGGTGCGGCGTTCTTCATCCATGATGCCCATTTTAATGGTGTTTTGTGCAAGACCAAGCGCGTTTTCAATAGCACTAAATAAATCATGACTAAATGCCACCTCTTCAGGACCATGCATTTTAGGTTTTACAATATAAATGCTGCCTTCTTTTGAGTTGGTAAATTTAGCGTTATTTTGTAAGTCATGTAATGAGATTAAGCTGGTCACTAAACCATCAACAATGCCTTCAGGCACTTTCTCATCATTTGAAGTAACAATGGCATCGGTCGTCATTAAGTGACCTACATTACGAACAAACAATAAACTTCTTCCTGATAGGGTAAAAGCTTCTTGTGTAGGTGAAGCGTAATGACGATCTTCATTCAGGGTACGGGTGATAGTTTTATCACCTTTTTGAATGCTTTCGCTTAAATCACCTTTCATTAAGCCTAACCAGTTACGGTAAACGGCGGTTTTATCATCGGCATCTACTGCTGCGATAGAGTCTTCACAATCTTGAATGGTACTTAAGGCAGATTCTAAAATGACATCTTTAACAGAAGCCGCATCAGTTTTACCAACAATATCATCAGCATCGATTTGAATTTCAATGTGTAAACCATTATGGCGACATAACAGGCTAGTTGGCGCTAGGATTGAACCGGTATAGCCAACAAATTGTTCGGTATTAACTAGGCGAACTTTTTCACCCGATAATAGCGTGACAATAAAGGTTTTGTTTTCAATATGGTATTTAACCGCGTTAATGTGACTGCCGCTAGTTAACGGTAATGCTTCATCTAAGAACCTTCGAGCATAGGCTTGAACATGACGACCACGAACAGGGTTGTATTCTTTGGTTGCTTTGGCACCGTTATCATCACCGATAACGTCAGTACCATATAAAGCATCATACAAACTGCCCCAGCGTGCATTGGCAGCGTTTAAGGCAAATCGTGCATTCATTAACGGCACAACCAGTTGAGGGCCTGCAACGCAGGCAACCTCGTTATCAACATTCTGGGTTGAGATGGTGAAATCTTCCTTTTCTTCGACTAGATAACCTATCTCTTTTAAAAACAACTCATAGCGCTGTTGGCTAAAAGGTTGGTTGGCAGGATCCGTGTGCCATACATCTATTTGCGCTTGTAAGCTTGCGCGCTTTGCTAATAACTGTTGATTACGTGGAGTAAATTCAGTTAAAACATCAGCAACAGAATCCCAGAAGTGATCGGAAGTAACACTAATACCCGGCAACACTTCATCATTTACTAAATTAAATAAACAGCCTGCAACCTTATAACCGTGCTTGATTGTTTTTTGCTTCATTTCTTATCCTTTGTCTTTATCTGCACTTAGCCAGATTGATAAGGCTAAGCGTTCTTCTTCTGTCATTTTGGTTTTGTTCATGAACGGCATATCTTTAGCGTCGATAACACGGGCTTTAATTCTTGGTGCCCATTGCTCGATAGAAGCTGCGTCAGTAAATACCACACCACCTTGAGGTGTTGTGAAGATATCATCAGTGTTACTTTCGCTATGACAAGAGCTACAACGTTGTTCAATAATGGTTTGAACTTCAGCGATAGATACTTTTTGGGACTTCTGTTCTTCAGATAATTCAACTTTTTGTGGTGCGATTGCAATAGCAATTGCAACAGTTGCAACTAATGCACCTACAATAAGACCTGGCTTATTCTTACCGAAATGACGTTGTACAAAGTACTCACGAATCGCAGCGCCAACTAAGATAAGACCAATTAATACAATCCAACCAGCATTGTGGTTAAATGTCATTGGGTAGTGATTAGAAATCATGATGAAAATTACTGGTAAGGTAATATAGGTGTTATGTGTAGAACGTAACTTAGCATTCAAACCGTACTTTGAATCAGGTGTAGTACCCGTTTCAACCGCATCAACTAGTGCACGTTGAGAAGGCATGATACCGAAAAATACGTTACCAGCCATAATAGTACCCATAACAGCACCCATGTGCATGTAAGCACCGCGCGGGCTAAATACTTGCATTAAACCGTAAGATAACGCAGTACCTAGCACTAATAAGATAATACCTAGTAATAAACCGTGATCTTTAAGCTTAGTACGAACTAATACTTCGTAAGTACCAACACCAACAATAATAGAGCCTAAACCGTATGCAATTGCTTGCATTTGAGTCATATCAGAACCTGTTGGAATTAAGTAAGTCTCGGCACCGACATAAAACATTAATGTTAATAAAAAGAAGCCTGTTATCCAGGTTGTGTATGCTTCCCACTTAAACCAATGTAAGGTAGTTGGCATTACTGGTGGTGCAAGTTTGTATTTAGCAACTTCATAGAAGCCACCACCATGGATAGCCCAAAGATCACCTGAAATACCTTTCTCTGCTTTCTCTTCAGGTGGTTTTTCAAGATGGTTATCTAACCAAACAAAATAAAATGAAGCACCAATCCAGGCGATACCTGTAATAACATGTGCAAAGCGAATGGCTAAGTTTAGCCAATCAGTAATATACGGATCCATAGTCTTTCCTTTTGTACGTTCACTCAAAGTAAACGTTTTATAATTTTATGTGTTAAAAACTAGTGACTAACTTATTGTAAAATTAGCTTTCTTAAGCGATGAAGCCTCAGACCCAGCTAGGCAACCGTCTGTTATACGTAGTACTGGTATTTTTATTAGCTACTTGCCGTTAGTAATCGCAGCCTTTAAATAAACCATTAATGATTTAGTTGATGCCTGAAGTTTGTGAGTACAAAGAAGAAGCACGGAATTTATAACTATAAATGAGTACTTCTGATGCCGTAATCGCAATTTTCAGGTGTTAAATAATTTGTTAATTAAACTTTTTCACCCATTATGTGGGTGGCTTTAACGTGTCTATCATCACCTAACATACTCAATACAAATAATTTTTCAGTTAGGGTTTTACAACGCTTAATCCGCACATCCATCAATGGTGTTGCTTGGTAATCTAGTACGATAAAGTCAGCTTCTGCGCCTTGAGTAAAGTTACCAATGGTGCCTTCTAAATCTAGCGCAATGGCGCCACCTAGCGTTGATAAATATAATGATTTGTATGGACTTAATTTGTCGCCACGTAATTGCTGTGTTTTGTAGGCTTCGTTTAATGTAGTCAGCATCGAGAAGCTGCTACCTGCACCGATGTCAGTTCCTAAACCAACATTCACGTCAAATTCTTCCGCTTGTTTTAAGTTGAAACAACCACTGCCTAAAAATAGGTTTGAAGTTGGACAAAAGGCGATAGCTGAGTCAGTTTCCCCTAAGCGTTGACACTCGTTGTCGTGTAAGTGGACACCGTGGGCAAAAACACTTCGACGACCTAATAAGCTGCTTTTATCATAAACATCAAGATAGCCGTCACTTTCTGGGAATAATTCACTTACCCAAGCTATTTCATCTTTGTTTTCAGATAAATGCGTGTGTAAGTAAACATCAGGGTATTCTTTTAACAACTCACCGGCTTTGTTTAATTGCTCGGTTGAACAGGTGGGTGCAAAACGTGGTGTTACTGCGTATTGTAATCTGTCAGTGTTATGCCACTTTTCAATTAACGCTTTGCTGTCTGTGTAACCTGATTCAGCAGTATCTTGTAAATAATCAGGACAGTTTTGATTCATTAATACTTTACCGCAAATCATGCGTAATTTTTTCTGTTGCGCAATAGTAAAGAAAGCTTCAACTGACTCTTTATGCACTGTGCCAAATACTAGGGCTGTAGTAGTACCGGCATCTAATAATTGCGTTAAGAAAAATTCAGCAACACGTTTACCGTGCTCAATATCGGCAAATTGTTTTTCTTCAGGGAAAGTGTAGTTTTCTAACCATTCTAGTAATTGTTCACCGTAAGAGGCGATCATTTCAGACTGTGGATAATGTACGTGAGTATCGATAAACCCAGGCATAATTAAGCCATTATCATATTGCGTCACTTCAACATCGGCCGATAAGGCATTAAGTAATTCTGTTGCATTACCTACCGACTCAACTAAGCCATTGTTGATGACTAAAAGCCCATCTTCAAAGTATTGGTAACTGTCTTCTTCAGCAACTTTGGCAGGATCGGCTAAGAAATGGAGTATCTCGCCACGGTATGCCTTTCTACCTGTGGTAGTGGCTTTGCTAATTACTTTACTAGCTGAAGAATGTGAAGTGCTGTTAGTCATATTGGTAAACCTATTACTTATTGTGTGCTGTTCTTGCTGTTGTGCTAACTATATTAATTATAGTTTTTCTTTATCAATCCACTTGAGGTGAATGATGCTCTTATTTACTCTCTAGATTGATAACGATTGAGCCATCAAGTTTTTCTACATCGCAGTTATCACCTTTACCGCCACGGTCAATGACGAGAAAGTCACTCTCTTCATTTAATGCTAAACAGAAATGATGCCATGTACCTTTATGGTAGTTAACGCCTTGATCTGCTGTTGCTAAGAACACCTCAATTTTTGAGGTATCAAGTTCACCCTTTGGCGCCACGACAACCACATAAGGTTGATTGCCCATAGGAATGAATGCTTGGCTGCCTAAAGGATGACGTTCCATCATTTCGACCGGTAAAGGAAAAGCCAGTGGGGTAGAACGAAAAATATTAACAATGGTTTTACCTTGTTGATCCGCAACATCGACATCCGCCAAGTTGTGGTAACGCATAGTGTGGCCATCATTAATGGCGAAATGTTCAGCACTTTCGGACACTGAAATTACATCCCCATAAACGGCAAAATTCTCTGCCGTTAATTCTTGAGGTACAACATTAATGATAGTCTTCGTCATTTTATCTTCTCGGTATGTTTATATTTTTCTACTGGCTGAAACTGTTTTTGATTCTGTCTTTAAAAGCTGATAATTAGCGCTTAGCTTCCGCGGTAAGTTGAGTAACCGTAAGCGGTTAACAACAAGGGAATGTGATAATGAGTACCGCTGGCATCAATTTCAAAAACGATATCAACGTACGGGTAAAAACCTGCTTCGTTATTGGCTTTGAAGTATTCAGCGGTAGCAAAATGCATGCGGTAAACACCTGCTGGCAGTTTTTCATCAGCAGGCAATAATCCTGGCAGGCGACCATCATTATTGGTTACACCACCATTGATCTCTTTCCAATCTTCGCCGCTTTGAGCAAATAAAGTGATTGGTACATTTTGCGCAGGTAAGCCACGCGTGGTATCTAAAATATGTGTGGTAATTTGGCTCATGTTTGTTCCTTAAAATAAATAGGCATTAAGCTTCTATTAACTGGTACGGATTAACCTTCAGCTAATGCTCTGTCTCTTATACACATCTGACGCTGCC
>CAJXPG010000037.1 GCA_913057925.1 uncultured Colwellia sp.
CGAGATCTAGTACGGTCTCGTGGGCTCGGAGATGTGTATAAGAGACAGTAGCTATGCTTAATGGCCAATCAGGAACAGATTTTTGTGCTTACAATACCGAGTGTACGCTTTCTTTTTCATACTCAAACTTTTTAGTAGCGACCAATGGCACAGTTAGTGGCGGTACTCTAGACTTTTACGTTAATAGTGGCGCTGACGAAGTTACCGAAGCAACTGCATCATCAGGTAACCTTTGGTTATCATTAGTGGCAAATACACATGCCACAGCTTCATCAGGTTTCGGCAAAAAATATGCAACATATTTTGATGTTGTAGATACCGCCGGTACTGTTTTTAGTAATTTCGATACAAATAGTCAGTTTGAAGGAACTGATATTGGGTTCTCTGGCAGCATACTTGCTAGCACTAATGGTTTTGGAGCTGGTTACTTTGCAGGCAACTCTATTCCAGAGCCAACTTCTTTAGCTATCTTCGGTTTAGGTCTTCTAGGTCTAGCTGGTGCAGCCCGTCGTCGTAAAGCTTAATCAAACGATGATTGACTAAAGTTTATTGATATAACAATCTATAAGCTTTAAAGAAAAAACCTCCTATTGGAGGTTTTTTTATGCCTGTAATTTACCCATACGTTAAAAGCACACCTGCTAATTTAATTGCGGATGAAGTTCGTTAATTATTGGTACTGAGCAGATAGGGACAGAGATAGATATTATTATGTTCTGATACGGTATTAGGTAGTAACTGTTAAGTAAAAAGAATTATTAGTAGAAAGACACAAAAAAAGCAGTGACTTAATTTAGTTAAGTCACTGCTTTTTATTAAACTAGAAAAAGCGAAAGCTTATTTCATTTCAGCGTAGTAAGCTGATAAGTTAGCCATATCTTCGTCTGAAAGTGCCATAACCATACCCTTCATTGTAGGGTCATTACGTTTGCCTGATTTAAAATCTTTTAATTGCTTAAGAAGGTAAGCTTCTTTTTGACCGGCAAGGTTAGGGTACATTGGTACCATAGAAATACCATTAGTACCGTGACACGCTGCACACATAGTCGATTTCGCTTTACCAGCTGCTGCATCGCCAGCAAAAGTCGGAGATGCCATTAGAACTGTTGCTGTTGCAACAGCAAGCATTAGTTTATTCATAGTTTCACTCTCTTTAGTTCAAAAGGCTTTGTAACCTGACTATAATGCGAGCATGATAATTGAGTTACAAAGATAAAATTTCTGTTTCGAGTATATGTAAAATAAAGTAATTTGTCGTTGATTTTTTTATCGAATCGCCTGATTAACATCAAACTTTAGTCGTATACTTGTGTATATTCTATAGCGTGAAAAAAATTAGCCACTAAGTTAAAGATTATGTCTAAAAATCAAATAACCCTCATTGCCAAACAAGACGATTACCTTACCGTACAATTCAAAAATAATTGGTTTCAAGAAGATGTTGAAAGTTTAGCTGATTTACTTTTTAAGCGACTAACACTTATAGAAATACAAGAGAACATATTAGGCGCCGATAGAGAAAATATTCGTTTTAGCTGGAGCAATCATTATTTCATTTTAAATTTTGATTGTTATAGCCAATCATGTTGGTTTGAAGGGCAAGATCAGCTGAGTACCAGTTATTTAACCGCGCTACATTCAGCCATTAACGGCTAGCAGCAATATTATGTCTTCTTTAGAAAAAATTTTAGTGAGCGCTTGCTTTATTGGACAGAAGGTACGATACAACGGTCAGGTAAAGCCGTTGATTAATGAATACCTTTCGCTATGGTCTAAACAAAACCGATTAATGGCTATTTGTCCCGAAGTCAAAGGGGGTTTGCCTGTTCCTAGACCGCCAGCGGAAATATCACAGCAAACAGGGCAAGTAATTACCATTACCAATGTTGATGTAACCGAGCAATTTAGCTCAGGAGCAGAGCAGGCATTACAATTATGCCTGCAACATAATATACGTTTTGCTTTACTGAAAGAATCCAGCCCATCTTGCGGTAGTCGTACCATCTATGATGGAAATTTTTCGCAGCAGAAAATATCAGGGCAAGGGATCACCACTAAGCTTTTGCAGCAAAATAATATTCAAGTCTTTAGCGAGGACTCAATAGAAGAGTTAGTTTTAGCGATGAAAACTAGTGATCCGACCAGTTAATGTGCATAATGAATTAATCAAATAAATAAAATAACAATGAGAGTTTAATTCATGGCAAATCAATTTAATAACATAGTTACGAAAATCAACAAATCCCCACTGTTTTTACGTTCTTTTTTATTAACTAAACTGTTTACCACTAAGGTTAAATTTGCCGGCACTACTGGCATAAAGATAGAGACCGTTACAAATAATCAAGCCAGGTTAAGCTTAGCGAACAAAAAATCAGTGCAAAATCATATTGGCGGCATTCATGCAATTGCAGCCGCAGTACTTGCTGAGTCAGCAACAGGTATAGTTTTTGGTATGAATGTACCTGATTCAAAGCTACCTTTACTTAAATCTATGCAGGTAAATTACCAAAGAAGAATGCAGGGCAATCTAACAGCTGTAGCTCAGTTAACTGATGAACAAATTTCTGTGATTGAAGCTGATGATAAAGGTAATGTTCAGGTGCCGGTAGTCATTGAAGATGAATCAGCTGAAAGCCCGATAGAATGTATAATGGAGTGGGCATGGGTTAGCAAGAAAAGAGCTAACAAACCTTAATGCCTTGTTAAGCAAATTGGTATAAAATGTTAGTTAATGGAATAACAAATATTAGAAGCTAATGAGCGACAAAGAAACTGAAAAATCGATCAATGAGTTATGCCTTGAAAAGGACTTTCCAACGGGTAGAAAAGCCAGGGCATACCATCAGTATTATTCAAACTATCTAATTGCTGTCTTCGTTACTTCTTTATTGGCGATACATGTTGTGATTATTGTCTTATATTTGCAAGGTAAACAAATACAAGCATTAATAGAACAGCAGGTTGCTCCTCTACAAGACAGCTTTATCCAGCAATCTCATTTAATAAAATCAACCAATCTTATCGATGATATTTTGACGACTTATGAAATTAACCTGTTAGTTTCACGCCAACAAGAACTGACCATTAAAAGTAAAAAACTATCTTTAGTTAACTCTTCGCAGCAAAGTTTTTATCAACAATGGTTCTTAAGTAATGACCAAGCCAATAATGTCGTTGCTGAAATAGCATCTAATCAAGCAGAAAATAACTTACTTAAAAAGAATGCACTTCTGCAACTCGATACATTACTTGATGCCATTGAAATTGAAGCGAATAAGTCAGAATATGATGAAGATTTTGTAAGCCTTTTGATCAGTCTTCGCAGTGAATTAAACAATATTGTGACAAGGTTGCAGCAGCTTACACTGAAGAGCTCTGCAGACTCACTAGCTACATTGACTGCACATGTAGATAAAATATTTGTTAGGGACTACGGTAAGTTATTAGCGGTCCAGCAAGATAATAGCCGTGAATTGGTTGAACTAGTAAAAGATATTATCCGCTTTGAAGATATCATCTTAAAAAAAGGCTTATTAATCAAATGGCAAAGCCAGCTACGTTTAATCTCGGATTATCAGCAACAGTTAAAAGATGAACAGCTGAAACTAACAGAGATACTTAATACACTTTCAGATACAGACAAGGGTAGTAGCAGTGCTTCAAGCTTTCCAACGCTAGATAATGATTTTGTTATTGCTCAAACAGCAATACCACTATGGCTATGGGGAGCTTTGTTACTTTCTTTAGTTATTATTCTTAGCTTGTTGTACTTAATCTATCACCGGTTAAAAGCTAGCAGTGAATATGGCGTTAAGTACTTAAGTTTAGCGCTCGAAGGGGCTGATACTTCAACAATCTCTGAAAGTGAATATGCGATTGTTGAGCAGCAAAGCAAGGCTTTTTATTGTGCAGAGTCTCAGTTACTGGTACAAAAAATTCATCAAATCCATACGAGCAATTATAGTGAAAGGGAATATTTAAACTTAAAGCAAGAGTGTCAGGAATTAGCTGAACAAGTTGAAAAAAGTGCAGATGAACAAGAAAAAATGCGGCTAGAGCTTGAACTGCTTGAGTCTAATGCATCGTCCAAATCTAAGTCGCAACTTGTGCTCGAACAACAGCGGTGTAAAGACTTATATATAACCGCCATTAGACAGTTAGTGTTAATTAGTGTGTCTTCGTTAAAGCTACAACAATCAACCACAAGCTTAGCTATACATCCTTTGTTTGATGCCTACTCTCAAGGTCGAGATCTGGTTAGACAATTAAGACAAGCAAGTTGTTTTCGTTATTTACAAACGAATGAAGCGCTACTGACACTGAGTGATATTAACCTCATTGCACAAGTTCAAGCTGTATTATTTAATTTAGAGAGTAAGTTCCGACACTTTGAAAACACAGTATCTTTAACAATTGACCGACAAGTCTTACCTCAGGTTAATGTAGATGCAGAAATATTTACAGAATTGTACCGAGTATTTATTAGGTTGTTACTTAAAGGGAAGACAAAAAAGCATTTAGTGCTGCGAGTACAATTAGCAGATAAAAATAGTGGTCAGCAAAAGCTGAATTTTAGCGGTGAACTGCAAAGCAGTGAAAAAATAAAGCAATTGCCGCAAGAGTTAAAAAGTTTCAATGAAGCAAGCCAAGATCATAGTGAGTTAGGAGAGTATTTCCAAACAATTCTGCAATATCAACACGGTGAAGATGCTACCGCTAATCTGACCAAACAAGGTTACCAATTAAGTTTTACTATACCGCTTGCCCTTGCAAGTAATAACCAACAAGACGTTTATTCAGCGCTGTCTTTTCCTTTAAAAGTTAACAAAAATAAGCAAGTAATTACTAAGCTGACAAATGAGTATATGAAAATGCCGGTAGAGTTACTACTGGCAGTAAATTCACCTGATAAATACCAAGTTTTTGCGCAAACTCTCCAAGCTATAGGCTTTCAAGTGACTTTTACCACTAATGAGTTGATGCTCAATAAATATTGGCAAAGTGGTCGTTTTGCTTTATTGGTCACTGAAATACCTTGCACGCCATTTTCTGACTTTATTATTGATGAGCTTTCCGCTAATGGCGATAAATCATCGCTAGCCAGAGGCGTTTTCAGTTTGTGTAAGTCTTTGTCTTTTGAAAATGGTTGTCAAGAGTTCTCCACTTGGACGATAGGTGAACTAGTTGCTGACGGCTCAGTAGATGATATGTTAACGGTGCTTAACCCTTGGATAAAACCACAATCACACACGTTAACAGAGGGTAGTGAAGCTTCAGTGATTAATCAAAATCAGGCGGATACAGAAAACACTCTAGGTTCTGATGAGATTAATGTGTTCAAGCAGTCAGAGCAGGCATCAAGCTTTAACTTTAACCGTTATTTGAAACATCAAGGATCGGCGGAGTTAGCCCTATACATGTTGGAAGAGTATACCTCGGATAATATTATGCTTGTTGAAAGTTTTGCCGAAGTATTAGCTGAAAATGAAACAGAGCAAGCTTCAGAACACATTCAATCATTAGCGATAAATGCCAAAATTCTTGCCGCAGATACATTAATCGATTTATGTGATAAATGGCAGAAAATTTTGAATAATCAAAACTTTGACATCAGCAGTAAATCTCAAGCTGAATTGTTATCATCTTTGCGAGAGTCGGTAACAGAAATAAATTTACACGCAGCTACTATTGCTTAATATTGCTTTTGTCAGGAGAAATTAGAGCATACTGCTAGTAGGTTAACTATACAAAGGACTTTGCTTAAGGGAAGTATAATGATGAAGCCAGATGAACATGAAAAAGCGCCGTCTAGTCCATGCATACGAAACTGTTGCTTGGATGAAAATGATGTTTGTCTTGGTTGTTTTCGCAATATCGATGAGATAACGTCTTGGAGTAGCTTGAGTATTCAAGAAAAGCTGAATACTTTACAGACATGTGAGCAAAGAAAATTAGAAATACAGAATAAGGCTTATAAGAATTAGGGAACAGTGTAAAATAGACTGCCTCTATGTACATATAATATCGAACAATTTATCAACACTTTATCTAAATTTATTTATATAAAGTTTTTTTCATAAAGATTAATTTTTAAAAGGACTTTTTGTGCTCAATAAGAAAACCCTACAATCAATACTCTCTTTTACCGAGAACCAACATCCAGCCCCGAGCTTTGTCGTCATATACATCCTTACTTGGTTTACATGGCATAACCAGATATTCAGCTACTTTATTAATACGGAAGGCAATTTCTTTACCAAAGTCATGACTTCGTTAGGCGCGATTGAAGATAATCAATACCTTGTGGTATTTTTTATTACCTGTTTACTTTTTATTATCCGTTTAGCATTTAATTATTTAATGTTTCGCTCTAGAGAGGTATTAAATAATGCTGATGATAATTTCGCGAACGCGAGGGAAGATCAGATTTTTGAAAAGAATGATGATATCAGTAGTTTGATGGCTACTCTGACCAAAACTAGGCAGAAATTGAGAGAAAGCCAGGAAAGAGAGAAAAAAGCTATTGAAGAAAAGAACGCTACCATTAAAAAGCTAATAGCCATGCAGCATCAATTAGATGAAGCGCAGGCTGATATAGATATTTTACATAAAGAAAATAGAGGCTAAACAATATTTAGCACTTCTTTAATAGTCTATTGTTAACGTAACAAAAGCTTAGGCATCACGTGGCAGACCTTTTTCAACAGAGCGTATTAAACGCAGTGTTAATCGGTGATTCGTCTCTTGTTTTAAAGCATCTTGCTCAGCGAGATGCTTTTTATTATTTTGTTGATTTAGAGCCCAATCTATATGCTCAACAACCAACTCACTTGCTCCAGCAAGCTTGTCTGATAATACTTTTATAACAGTTTCATTATAAGGGGCATTACCTAATGCGACCGCAATATTACGCTGCCAGCTTTGAAAGCCAATTCGCCTGATGGGAGAGCCTTGAAGGGTATTAAGAAAGTGTTCTTCAGTCCAGTCGAATAATTCAAGTAAGGTAATATCATCAAGGTTATTTCTTGCTTGAAAATCATCTACAAGACTGAGTTTGGCGTATTTATTCCATGGACAAATTAACTGGCAATCATCACAACCATAAATGCGATTGCCCATTAAGGGGCGAAGTGCTTCGGGAATAGCATCAGGTGATTCAATGGTGAAGTAAGAGATACATCGTCTAGCATCAACAACGTAGGGCTCTACTATTGCTTGTGTAGGGCAAATTTTAATACACGCAACGCAACTACCACAATCATTGTGCTTTTCTTGTGTCTTTATGGCGTTTTCAGCATTGACACTGTATTCATTTGAGGTTGTTGGTAATGGAATATCGACAAATAACTCACCCAGGAAAAACCAAGAGCCGGCTTGTTTATTGATTAATAGCGTATGTTTTCCCGTCCAACCAAGTCCTGCTTTTTCAGCCAGCGGTCTTTCCATTACTGGCGCAGAATCAACAAAAGGGCGATAGTTAAAATCACTACAATGCTCAGCAATTTTTTTACCTAATTGCTGTAATCGTTTACGCATTAATTTGTGATAATCGCGTCCTAGCGCGTATCGACTAATATAAGCTTTATTCTTATCTTTTAAGATACTAGCGAACTGGGCATCTTGTGGCAGGTAATCTAATCGAACACTAATAACTCTTATCGTACCGGGTACGAGTTCCGCAGGGCGAGCACGCATCAAGCCATGTCGTGCCATATAGTCCATGTTACCGTGATAATTATTTGCTAACCATCGTTCTAACACTTGCTCATGAGCAGCGAGATCAATATCAGTAATTCCTATGTCAGAAAATCCTAATTCTTTACTCCATAGCTTGATTTTTTCTGCTAATTCTTGATAGTTAATAGAAGACATTATGATATTCAATAAAGTTAACTGAACCTTTAACTGCAACAGTAAAGGTAAATACGTGTAGAGGTTAGTTGTAACCATGAAATTATCAGTAAGTTTATCACAAAGCCCACCTATCACATCAGTGTATAGTGCAAAACAAGTGTTAGAAAATGAAGCTAAGGTTGCGCAAAGTCAAAATATAGCCTTGTATGAACTGATGCAAAGTGCGGGAGCTGCCGCCTTTGAACAGTTAATACAACACTGGCCCAAGGCGAAGCAAATATTGCTACTTTGCGGAAGGGGTAACAATGGAGGTGACGGCTTTGTTGTGGCGAAATTAGCTCATCAAGCAAACATTGATGTCGAGATCATAATTACTTGCTCAATTAAGCAGCTTAAAGGAGATGCGTTACGAGCTTATAAGGATATGCTATCAGCAGGTGTTGTTGCAGTTCACGAACAAGTAAATGAAGCTGATATTCACAGTAATGTAGAAAAAGTCATGGATTATCGTGGTGATGTCATCATTGATGCTTTATTTGGTATAGGTTTTAGCGGAGCGTTAGATAAACATTTTCAACAGCTGGTAAAAAGTGTTAATGGTCAAGATATTGCTGTGCTTAGCATAGATGTTCCTTCAGGCTTGTGCGCAACTACAGGCACTGTTAAAGGAGATGAAATATCAGAACAAGCCATCATTGCTACTGTCACGGTAACTTTTATTGTCTTTAAACAGGGTTTACTCACCGGAGTCGCGGCAAATTTTGTTGGAAAGCTAATGCTCGCTCCATTAGCTATGCAAAAAGTTTTTACGCAAAGTATTCATACAGATATTCATTATGCTCAGTTCAAACGCGCATTACAGTTACCTAAAAGACTAGCGGCGAGTCATAAAGGCAGCTCAGGCACCTTGTTGGCTGTTGGTGGCGGCGAAGGTATGCCGGGCGCCATTCGCCTTGCTAGTGAAGCTGCTTTACGTTGTGGCGTTGGTCTAGTGTCAGTGAGTTGCCATAGCCTAAATCAAGGGGCGCTGATTAATGGCAGGCCTGAGTTAATGTTAGCGCCGACAACGAGTTCGTTATTAGTAAACTCACGACAATTATTAATGGCAAAAGCCTACTTAATTGGTCCTGGACTCGGGCAGAGTGCTGAAGCTAAAAAGCTTTTAGCCTTGGTTTGCCAACAAGCAATGGAAGCAAAAAAAACACTGGTGGTTGATGCAGATGCTTTAACCTTACTGAGCCAAAGCGAAACTTATTATGATAATTGGGTTTTAACGCCACACCCTAAAGAGGCAGCAAGCTTATTACATATTGATATTGCAAGTGTTGAAGCTGATCGCTTTACTGCGGTCAGAAGTATTGCTAAGAAATACGGTGGTATATGCTTACTAAAAGGAGCGGGTACTTTAATCTCTGATGGAGAGCGAGTTGTCGTCAATAATTCAGGTAATGCAGGCATGGCTACAGGCGGCATGGGGGATGTATTAACCGGTGTTATTGCAGCAATAATGATGCAAAGTGATAATAATTTTAATGCAACATGCCTAGCAGCCTATATTCATGGCACTTCAGCTGATATTATTGCACAACAAAATGGTCAGCGGGGTTTACTCGCGAGTGATTTATTTTTACCTTTACAGCAACTTATAAATGCTAAATGCTAAATGGTAAAATGTTCAATCCTTAACAGCAAAATAAAGACAAAATAATGAAACAACTAGAATACTTTTTACCTGATGAAGCTGCCACCATATCTATTGGCACAGGCTTAGCACAAGTTTTAAAAAGTCAGAAAAATCAACAGGCTCTAGTTGTTTACCTCAATGGGGATTTAGGCGCTGGTAAAACAACGCTAACTCGCGGCTTTGTCAGAGGAATGGGCCATAAAGGTAATGTTAAAAGCCCTACTTATACCTTAGTAGAGCCTTATGAGTTAGCTGATTGGCGAGTATATCATTTTGATTTATACCGCCTTGCTGATGCTGAAGAATTAGAGTACATGGGCATAAGAGATTACTTTAATGATGATTGCTGTTGTTTTATCGAATGGCCAGAAAAAGGCGCTAGGCTATTGGCTAAAGCGGATTTAATCATTAATATAGCTTATCAAGATGAGCAAAGAATCATCAAGCTGCAAGCAGAATCAGATCATGGTGAACAAGTTATTCTGGCACTTGCGCAAATTATAAAGTTATAAAGAAGGTTGGGGTCAGTCGTATGTATCGGAGAGTTCTCCTATCAATGGCAAGTTTTCGCACGCTAAGTTTGCTGCTTGTTGTTGTTTTTACAAACTTATTTTCTATTAGTAGTTTTGCTGCTAATAGCATTGACGGCATTCGTGTTTGGCCTGCACCAGAAAATACTCGTATTGTTTTTGATGTTAAACAAAAGCCTAATTATAAATATTTTACCCTGAGCAATCCTGAACGCTTGGTGATAGATTTTACTGATACCAAAAACACTGTCTCTCTAAAAAACCTTGCTGACAATGATCCTCGCGTTAAACGTTTTCGCTCAAGTGTTAGTAAAGGTAAAACCCGTCTTGTTCTAGAGCTAAACCAGTCTTACCAATCAACGGTATTTCCATTAGCGCCAGCAGGACAGTACGGCCATCGTTTAGTTATAGATTTATATGATAAAGCGAGAAGTGTGAAAAGTAGTGTTAAAACAGTGAAGAAAGCCGGCGATATTATTATTGGCGTAGTTGCAGGGCATGGTGGTGAGGATCCAGGGTCGATTGGCGGTAAGGGCACTTACGAAAAGCACGTAACTTTGGCTATAGCGAAAAAGCTGCAAAAATTAATTGATAAAGAAAAAGGTATGCGGGCGGTAATGATCCGAACGGGAGACTATTACGTTAACTTAAATCGCCGTACCAGTTTGGCACGTGAAAAAAATGTCGATTTTTTAGTTTCTATCCATGCTGATGCTTTTCATACTCCGCAACCAAGTGGTGGGTCAGTTTGGGTTGTGACTAAGAAAAGAGCTGAATCAGAACTAGCTAGATGGTTAGTGAATCGGGAGAAAAAGTCAGAGTTGCTTGGCGGCGGTGGCGGTGTTATTAAAAACACGTCAGATAGTCATTTAGCATTGGCTTTAGCTGATATGAGTAAAGAGCACTCTCTTGGTGTCAGTTTTGGTGTGGCGAATAACGTCATCAAAGAGATGAAGAAAATCACTAAAATGCATAAAAAGACGCCACAAAATGGTAATTTTGCGGTGTTGAAATCTTCTGATATTCCATCAATTCTTGTTGAAACGGGCTTTATCTCTAACCACCAAGAAGAGAAAAATTTAACTTGGCCAAAGCATCAACAACGTTTAGCGAGTGCTATTCACGTTGGTATTAAGAATTACTTTTTAGCTTACCCTTTACAAGGCTCATACTTTGCTTCTGTAGGGTATAAAAAACACAAAGTACGCAGCGGAGAATCGTTATCGGTTCTTGCTAAACGCTATAACATCTCTATGTCAAAGCTTAAGTCGATTAATAATTTGAAATCAAATTCGCTAAGAATTGGTCAAACTTTAAAAATACCTCGTACTGGATAAATTCATCATGTCTATCGCTATATTGCCAGCGCGTTTGGCCAACCAAATTGCTGCTGGTGAAGTAGTCGAGCGTCCTGCCTCGGTAATAAAAGAGCTCGTAGAAAATAGTTTAGATGCTGGAGCCACAAAGATTCATATTGATGTCGATAAAGGCGGCATCAAAAAAATTAAAATTACTGATAATGGTCATGGCATCATTAAAGATGAGCTCACCCTAGCACTAAGTCGTCATGCAACCAGTAAAATTAAAGATTTAAATGATTTAGAAGCAATTGGTAGTTTAGGGTTTCGTGGCGAAGCACTAGCTAGTATCAGTTCTGTTGCTCGTTTAACGTTAACTTCAAAACCTAAAGATCAACCTACCGCTTGGCAAGCTGTTGCTGAAGGACGAGATATGTCGGTAAATGTTCAGCCTGCGGCCCATCCCGACGGTACTAGTATTGAAGTTTTAGACCTGTTTTTTAATACCCCAGCAAGACGAAAATTCTTACGTACAGAAAAAACAGAATTCAATCATATTGATGAAGTCATTCGACGAATAGCGCTGGCAAATTTTGCTGTGAGCTTCACCTTGACGCATAACGGTAATAATGTCCGCCAATACCGAATGGCTAATACCCAAGCGCAATTTACCAAGCGTGTCGCTATGGTGTGCGGGCAAAAGTTTATTGAGCATGCAATAGAAGTTGATTGCCCTCACGACAATATGAAATTGTCTGGATGGTTAGCAAAGCCGAGTTTTTCACGTAATCAAAATGATCTTTGCTACAGTTATGTGAATGGCCGCATGATGCGTGATAAATTAATTAATCATGCAATTCGACAAGCCTACGCAAACTTGCTACCTGCAGACACCTATCCTGCTTTTGTCTTATTTCTCGAATTAGATCACAAAGAAGTTGACGTGAATGTGCACCCAGCAAAGCACGAAGTTCGCTTTCATCAAAGTCGATATGTACATGACTTTATTTTTTCGGCGTGTAATAAAGCTTTGTTATCAGTGCTCGATAGTGAAGAAATGTTTGTCAGTGATGAAAATGACATGGCCATTGCGCCAGAGCAGTCATATTCATCTAGTAGCGCAAACAGCTCGCCAGTAGACCCCAGCTCAATTAATTATCCTCGTGCAGATTATATTAAACCACTACAGCAAGTTAGTGATAGCCAAAATAATCATTCATCTTATGGATATGGCGGGAGTTCAGGGCAAAGAGCGGATAACCGCTTTTCACAACAAGCTTCAACTAACTACCAGTCACTATTATCCTCAGATATAGCTAATTCAATGCACAAGCAAGAGGTTGTTTCGAACAATACCGAATTTGAAGGTGAAGAGCTTCCTCAGCAGAGTAACCTCAACCAAAATGACTTTATCAGTGTGCAAGCGCCTGGCTATGCACTTTATAAAGCTAAATCTGGCCTGCGAGTATTATCGCTGTTTAAATTAGCTAAAAAAGTCAACGTGAAGCTTGTCGAACAAAGCTGGCAAGAAGCGCCAATATCAGAGGTGGAACAGCATCAAGCGTTAGTGAGCCAACCGCTGCTATTGCCGGTAATAATAAGTCTAAGCAAAGAGCAGTTCGATATAACCAATGAATTACACTATCAATTGGCTGAAGCAGGCATAGTCTTATCACTGAAAGATAAAAACAAAGTACAAATAAGACAGTTTCCTGCTTTACTGCGTGAGCAGGACGTTACCAGTGCTTTTAATATTATATTAACAGAGCTCTCACAACAGCCAGTGGAAGCTAATTTGAGCCTTATTCACGCCATAGCTGAAGCTATGCTCTTAGAGCATTATGATGAGACGCAATCGGATCTTTTATTAATAGCCGCTAAAAAATTGTTTAATGAGCAACTTAGTGAACAATTACTCTTGAATTCAATCCCTCTAGACCTTACATCTCATATTAAGCAGTTAGTTTAAGCTAACTATTACTAATAAAGAGTAAACAGCCTTGTCAGTCCAAAGTGAAACAGAGTTAAATCAACCACCAGTAATTTGTTTGATGGGGCCAACCGCATCAGGTAAAACTGCTTTGGCTATGGCACTTCAAGATGCACTACCCTGTGATATTGTCAGTGTTGATTCCGCTTTGATTTATCGTGATATGGATATTGGCACAGCAAAGCCGACTAAAGATGAGTTAGCAGATTATCCTCATAGGCTTATTAACTTACGTGATGCCAATGAGAGCTATTCAGCCGCTGATTTTTGCCGTGACGCACTAGCAGAAATTGCTGAAATTAGAAGTAAAAACCGCATACCACTCTTGGTTGGCGGTACCATGATGTACTTTAAAAGCTTAATTGAAGGCATCTCACCTTTACCGACAGCAAACGCAGAAGTAAGAGAAAAAATTGAAGCTGAAGCCAATGAATTTGGTTGGCAAGTCATGCATGAAAAACTTGCAGAAGTCGATCCTATCTCAGCTGAACGAATTCATCCTAATGATCCACAAAGGTTAACGCGAGCTATAGAAGTGTACAGATTAACTGGTAACACTTTGACACAATTGACTCAAATAAAAGGTGATAAGCTCGCCGGCAATGTACTACAATTGGCCATTACTCCCAAAGAGCGTAGCACTTTGCATGAACGCATAGCACTGCGTTATCAGCAAATGATTGATTTGGGTTTTGAACAAGAAGTGGCTAAATTAAAATCACGTGATGATTTACACCAAGATTTACCTTCAATACGCTGTGTCGGCTATAGGCAAATGTGGCAATATCTCGACGGTGAATGTGACCATGATGAAATGGTTTTTCGCGGTGTTTGTGCTACAAGACAGTTGGCAAAAAGACAATTAACTTGGCTAAGGAATTGGCCAAATTTACATTGGTTGACCACAGATGATGAAACCAATCTAGAACAAGTTTTAGCACTACTTAAGACAGAGCAATAATGTCTAAGCAATTTTAAAGCAATAGTTGAAAATTGATGTATAATTAATTTGTTAGCTATTTTATACAACATTGTGTTGTGTCGTTTTCATAGTAAATTTTTCAGAAACTTTGTTACTGTTTTTTGTAGTTCACCAGTAACTTTTTAATAATAATAAAAGGGACCATCTAATGGCAAAAGGGCAGTCTTTACAAGACCCATTTTTAAATGCGCTACGTCGTGATCGCATTCCAGTCGCAATTTATTTAGTTAACGGTATTAAGTTACAAGGCCAAGTAGAATCATTCGATCAGTTTGTAATTCTTCTTAAGAATACAGTTAGTCAAATGGTATATAAACACGCTATATCTACTGTAGTGCCATCTCGTGCTGTTAATACTGCACCAACACCTAGCGCGGATGATCAATCTTCTGATGCGTAAAGATTTTTTTCTTGTGGTGTATTCAGCTAACTTTGGTGCTAGGGCTTAACGCTATTGTTTGAACGTTATCAAGCAGGTGAACAAGCAGTTCTCGTTCACCTCGACTTTCCAGATGAAAGTAGTAGAGAAGACCTAAGCGAATTTAAAATGTTAGTGTCTTCCGCTGGTGTGCAAGCGTTAACTGTAGTTTCAGGTAAACGTAATGCACCTCATCCCAGATTTTTTGTTGGGTCAGGTAAAGCAGAAGAGATTCGAGATGCTGTCCGCTCAGTTAATGCTAATGTTATCTTATTTAATCATAGCTTAACGCCATCCCAAGAAAAAAATATTGAAGCACTCTGTGAGTGTCGTGTCGTTGACAGAACCACACTCATTCTTGATATTTTCGCTCAACGCGCAAGAACCCATGAAGGTAAATTGCAAGTAGAATTGGCACAATTGCGTCATATCAGTAGTCGCTTGATTCGAGGTTGGACGCATTTAGAGAGACAGAAAGGCGGCATAGGGCTAAGAGGTCCAGGTGAAACACAGCTAGAAACAGATAGAAGATTATTACGCGAACGTATGGTCAATATTCGTAAGCGTCTAGAGAAAGTTGAAGTTCAAAGGCAGCAAGGTCGAAGAGCGAGAATGAGAGCCGAATTGCCGACACTATCTTTGGTCGGTTATACCAATGCCGGCAAATCAACTTTATTTAATACCATTACTCAAGCGGATGTTTATGCGGCAGATCAGCTGTTTGCTACGTTAGATCCGACGTTAAGAAGAATGGATTTGGCAGGTGTTGGAAGGGTCATTTTAGCTGATACGGTAGGGTTTATTCGTCACTTACCCCATGATTTGGTCGCAGCTTTTAAAGCAACATTAACAGAAACTCGTGAAGCTGAATTACTATTGCACGTTGTTGATATTTCAGATGAAAGACGCAGTGAAAACATCGAGCAAGTTGAATATGTGCTATCAGAAATTGATGCTAACGAAGTACCACAATTAATTATTTGTAATAAAATTGATAATTTAGATGATATTGAGCCACGAATAGATAGAGATGAGCAAGGTATGCCTATTCGTGTATGGTTGTCTGCACAAGCGAATATTGGTGTTGAGTTATTATTCACTGCCTTAGCTGAACGCTTAGATATACAAGTGGTTAATCATCAATTAAATATTCCACCAAGTGCAGGTAAACTTCGTGGAGAGTTATACAAGTTAAACTGTATAACTAATGAAGAATATGATGACCAAGGGCATTGTCACCTTGAAGTGAATATGCCGTCGAGAGAATGGCAAAGGTTACTCAGCAATGAATACAGTGAGTTAGCTGACTATATAGAACATTAGTGTAAACTTTTTAATTTTAACGGCGTAAGTTTTTGTGCCGATCTTAGTGGAGAACAGTATGGCTTGGAATGAACCGGGGAATAATGATAAAGACCCCTGGAAAAATAAAGGTGGGAAAAATCAAGGGCCACCAGATTTAGATGAGCTACTAAATGATCTTGGCAAAAAGGTTACTGGGATTTTTGGTGGTAAAACAACCAAAGGTGGTTCGGGCAAAAGCTTTTCTAGTATTGGCTTAAGCATTTTATTAACCGTTGCTGCGGTTGTTTATGCTTTTAGTGGTTTTTACACCATTAAAGAAGCTGAGAAAGGTATAGTTTTACGCTTTGGTGAGTATGCAGGTACGGTAGATCCGGGTATTAACTGGAAGTGGACCTTTATTGACAGAATTATCCCTGTTGATATGCAAAGTACTCGTGAAATGCCATCTTCAGGTTTCATGCTGACACAAGATGAAAACGTTGTGAATGTTGAAATGCAAATTCAATATCGTGTTGTTAATGCACGTAACTATGTATTTAGTGTCACAAATGCGGAAGATAGCTTAAATCAATCTCTCGATAGTGCACTACGCTATGTTATTGGTCATTCCGATATGGATGATATTTTGACCAGTGGTCGTGAGTCTATTCGTCAATCGGTTTGGCAAGAACTAGAAAAAATTATTGAGCCTTACAATATGGGCTTGATGATTGTCGACGTCAACTTTAAAGATGCTCGTCCGCCAAATGAAGTGAAAGACGCTTTTGATGATGCAATTTCAGCACAAGAAGATGAAGTCCGTTTCTTAAGAGAAGCAGAAGCATATGCACGTGGTATTGAGCCTCGCGCGCGTGGTCGAGTGAAGCGTATGGAGCAAGAAGCACTTGCTTATAAGAGTCAAATTGTTCTAGATGCGCAGGGTGAAGTTGCTCGTTTCGAGAAAATATTACCTGAGTATCAAGCTGCACCTAAAGTCACACGTGAGCGTTTATATATTGCCACCATGGAAAAAGTCTATGGCAATACCAGTAAAGTTATGGTTGATGTTGATGGCGGCAATAATATGATGTACTTGCCATTAGATAAAATTATTCAACAGCAAAGTAACAGCAATACCCGTGCTAAAACATCTTACGCACCAGTAATTGAACCTAATATTAATACATCACCTTCATCGTCTTCAGATCGTTCTGATAGATTTAGCAACGGGAGAAACTAAGTAATGAAGAATTTTTCTATTGCTATTATATCGCTACTTTTTATCTTCGTTGTATCGTCAGTTTTTGTAATTTACGAAGGTCAACGTGGCATTGTTTTTCAATTTTCAAAAATTAAACGTGATGCTGGCACGGGTGAAATGAAAGTGTACGCACCAGGTTTACATTTTAAAATACCTTTTATTGAAAATGTTCGAAAGTTAGATGCGCGTATCCAAACATTGGATGAAGCAGCAGATCGCTTTGTTACCGCTGAGAAAAAAGATCTCATGGTCGACTCATTTGTTAAATGGAAAATTGTTGATTTCTCTACCTACTATTTACGTACATCTGGCTCAGTGGATAATGCTCGTGCTTTACTTAAACAAAAAGTAAATAACGGCTTACGTACTGAGTTTGGTAACCGTACCATTAAAGAAATCGTCTCTGGTGATCGCTCAGCTATAATGAGTAAAGCGCTGGAAAGTGCTGCGAGTAGCCGTGAAGACTTAGGTATTGAAGTGGTAGATGTTCGTATTAAAGCGATTAATTTACCAACAGAAATAAGTAACTCGATTTATGAGCGTATGCGTGCGGAACGTACTGCTGTTGCCAAAGAGCATAGATCTCAAGGTCAAGAGCAAGCTGAGATTATTCGCGCAACAATTGATGCTAAAGTCACGATTATGTTAGCTGAAGCACAAAAGCAAGCTTTTACCGTACGTGGTGAAGGTGATGCTCAAGCCGCTAAAGTTTACGCTGATGCTTATACTAAAGATGCCGAGTTCTACAGCTTCTTCCGTAGCCTTGAAGCTTATGAAAAAAGCTTTAGCAGTAAAAATGATATCATGGTTGTTAAGCCTGATAGTGAATTCTTCCGTTTCTTAAAAGACGGTAGTGACGCTAAAAAATAATTAGACACTGATATTGTATAAAGCCAGCAACTTTGCTGGCTTTTTTATGCCTACAGAAAACTGATCACACGTTAGTTATTCGAATTGTGAAGCCTAAACACATGATGAAACAAACAATATGAATAACTTCTGGTATATTCAGCAGGTAATTCTTATTTCTTAATAAGTCGATAGCAGTGATAAGACTGTTACATGACATAAATATATTAAAGGTAAAAACATGAAAATAATAAAATACCTAATTGCCGCATTGGCAGTATTACCTGTGGCAGCGATGGCAGTAACTGCAGAGGCGCCACTCGTTTCAATTAAAACCCAAGACGATTTTTTTAATAATATTAGTAAGCGCTGTGGTAAGTCCTATGAAGGGAAAATTACCGTAGACAACTCTGATGGTGGCAGCTTTGCCAATAAAAAGTTGGTGATGCATGTCCGTAAGTGTACAGACAGTCAATTACAGGTTCCATTTCACGTAGGTGATGACGCATCTCGCACTTGGATAATCACCAAAACAGGCTCTGGCTTATCATTAAAACATGACCATAGACAAAAAGATGGTAGCAATGATAAATCGACTATGTATGGCGGCCATACGCTTGATGCAGGTTGGGCGCAAATGCAGTCATTTCCTGCTGATCAATATTCAAAAGAGCTATTTGTTGCCCAGGGCATACCCCAGTCGGCAGGAAATACATGGCAAATGTATATTTATCCTGAGAAGTTCACCTATCGTTTGATTCGACAAGGCAGAGAGTTCAGAGTAGATTTTGATTTAACCAAACCGATAAAAGCTCCGGTGACGCCTTGGGGATATGAATAAATTTATTAGCTAAGCTACTAAGTTAATTGGTTATTTTAAAAGCAGCTTAAAAAGCTGCTTTTTTCTCTTGGACAACAAATCATTTTTTGGTAAAATCCCCGCCTAATTTTCTTACGAAATAGTAAAACATGGGCAAAAATGTAGTTGTTCTCGGCACTCAATGGGGTGACGAAGGTAAAGGTAAGATCGTTGACTTACTAACCGATAAAGCAAAGTATGTAGTTCGTTATCAAGGTGGTCACAATGCTGGTCACACTTTAGTGATCAACGGTGAAAAAACCGTATTACATCTTATTCCATCAGGCGTGTTACGTGATAACGTAAAATGCTTAATTGGTAATGGTGTAGTGTTATGTCCTAAAGCGTTGATGACAGAAATTACCATGTTAGAAGCTAAGGGTGTTCCAGTTCGCGAACGTCTACTTATTAGTGATGCATGTCCGCTAATTCTTCCATATCATAACGCTTTAGATGCCGCACGTGAAATTGCACGTGGTAATAAAGCTATTGGTACTACAGGCCGTGGTATCGGTCCTGCATATGAAGATAAAGTTGCACGACGCGGTTTACGTGTTGGCGATTTATTCTGTGAAGAAACATTTGCAGCTAAATTGAAAGAAATCGTTGAATATCATAACTTCTCACTGGTTAACTACTATAAAGTTGAGCCGGTAAGTTATGAAGAAGTATTAGCTGATGCATTAGCTGTTGCTGATACTATTAAAAACATGACTGCTGATATTTCTGAAATATTAGACCAAGCACGTATTGCTGGTGATTCAATCATGTTTGAAGGTGCTCAAGGTACTTTACTTGATATTGACCACGGAACTTACCCTTATGTAACTTCTTCTAATACAACGGCTGGTGGTGTTGCTACGGGTTGTGGTGTTGGTCCTCGTCACTTAGATTATATCTTAGGTATTACTAAAGCTTACACTACGCGTGTTGGTTCAGGTCCATTCCCAACAGAATTAGACGACGAAATTGGTAACCACTTAGGTACTGTAGGTCACGAATTCGGTGCTACTACCGGTCGTGAACGTCGTTGTGGTTGGTTTGATGCCGTTGCCATGCATCGTGCAATCCAAGTAAACAGTGTGACAGGTTTTTGTTTAACTAAGCTTGATGTACTTGATGGCTTAGAAACATTGAAAATCTGTACAGGTTATAAAACTGAAGCAGGTGATATTATCACTGTGCCACCAACGGCAGCTGAAGGTTACGAGAAAATCAGCCCAGTATACGAAGAAATGCCAGGTTGGAGTGAGAGTACGGTTGGTGCAACGTCTGTTGATGTTTTACCTGAAAACGCTCTTGCTTACATTAAGCGTATTGAAGAAATTACTGGTGTTCCGGTAGATATTATCTCAACTGGTCCAGACCGTGTTGAAACGATTATCAAGGTAAACCCATTTTTATAAATGATGTTTAGCCTTTAAGCCTAGCGCTTAGCCATAAAGTCCAGCCAAGTGCTGGACTTTTTTTTGTCTTTATTTTCTGATTTAGAACGACTTCCTAAAAGTGATCCGATCACTAGAATAATTCATTTGCATCATCAAACTCAACTATATGGCTGATTGCGAAATATAATGTGTTTTAAAGGCATTGACGATTAATATGCTAGTTAAAACAGTATTTATCCGTGAATAGTTAATTGAAAATAGCCAATATTTATCAAATTAATATGGCTTCGAACTCAGATAGACTCTTGTTTGTTATAGCTTGCGGCGATTTAATATAGTAAAACAGGCTTGTATTGAGAGATGTTATTGCAATACCATATAAACAAGTAAAAGCTTAGCCATAATAATAAAGATAATAAAAGCCGACGCCTAGCTATACTTGCAATTACAACAATACCAACATCATTCATAACGCATTAGGAAATATCATGACAGATCTACGCCAGCAAGCCTTAGATTATCACTCGCAACCAACGCCAGGTAAAATTAGTGTTGCCTTAACCACTGCAGCAGAAACAAGTGCTGATTTGTCACTTGCCTATAGTCCAGGTGTCGCAGAGCCATGTCGTGAGATAGCAGAAAACCCTGAAGATGTTTATAAATATACTGCCAAGGGTAATACCGTTGCGGTTATTAGTAATGGTACTGCAGTTTTGGGTTTAGGTAATATCGGTCCTATGGCTTCAAAGCCTGTGATGGAAGGTAAATCACTTTTATTTAAGCGCTTCGCCAACATTGATTCTTTTGATATCGAAGTTAAGCATAAGACCGTTGAAGAGTTTGTAAATACCGTTGCCAATATTGCCGATAGTTTCGGTGGTATTAATTTAGAAGATATTAAAGCGCCAGAGTGTTTCGCCATTGAAAAGGCATTGATCGAACGTTGTAAAATTCCAGTATTTCATGATGACCAACATGGTACTGCGATCGTAACTGCTGCTGGTATGATGAATGCTCTAGATATTCAAGGTAAAGATATTAAACAAGCAAACATTGTTTGTTTAGGTGCTGGTGCCGCGGCAATTGCTTGTATGGAATTATTAATTAAGTGTGGCGCACAACGTGAAAAAATCTACATGTTAGATTCTAAAGGTATTGTTCATACTCGCCGTAATGATTTAAACGAATATAAAAAGTTATTTGCGAATAATACTGATAAGCGCACTTTAGATGATGCCATTGCAGGTGCGGATGTTTTTGTTGGTGTTTCAGGTCCTAATTTATTAAACCAAGAACAAATTAAAATGATGGCAGATAACCCAGTTGTATTTGCTTGTTCAAACCCTGATCCTGAAATAAAGCCAGAATTGGCGTTAGCGGCACGTGATGATTTGATTATGGCGACAGGTCGTTCAGATTATCCAAACCAAGTAAATAATGTGCTTTGTTTCCCATTTATTTTCCGTGGCGCTTTAGATGTACGTGCACGAACTATTAATGATGAAATGAAAGTTGCAGCAGTTCATGCGATCAGGGCGCTGGCTAAAGCACCTGTACCTGCCGATGTTTTAAAAGCAAGTGGTGTTAAAGAACTGACTTTTGGTAAAGATTATATTATTCCTAAACCTATGGATTCACGTTTATGTGGTGCGGTTGCTAAAGCTGTAGCACAAGCGGCTGTTGATTCGGGTGTTGCTGCGTTAGAGATGCCAGATAACTATATGCAGTAAGCTATTGTGAATAGTCAATTTATAATGACGAGTTATAAGCATAACTGAAATAATTAAATCTTTGATTTTTTGACAATAATTAGAAAAAAGGTCATGGTAAGTAATTACCATGACCTTTTTATTGGGAAAAATTCGATGCAAAAAAAATTACTACTTCCTGTTATATGTTTGTTGCTATCTACTGCTTGTTCACAAGCAAAGACCAATCAGCCAAGCAATGTTTCATCACCTATACCAGAGGAAGCTAAAATGACTGCTAAAGAAAGCAAAACTTGGCATGAGGTTACGGTAAAGTTCTTAGACTTTGAAGGTGGCTTCTATGGTTTGGTTGCTAGCAATGGTGAAAAATATTTACCAATGAATTTAGCAAAAGAATACAAACTACCGGGCACTGTGTTAAAAGTTCAAGGGCATATTATTAAGGATATGATAACAACACAGCAGTGGGGACAAGTATTTAAAATTACTGATATAAAGCTTATCAAATTAGGTAAAGCAAAAAGCGAAAATACTTTTTAACCTCTTCACATCGAGACTCGTACTTTACATGTACGGGTACAATTTATAAGGATATTTACTTTGTTTTACTGTGCAAAGAGCTATGTTGTAGTCCTTGCTTTGTTATTTTTAGCGAGCTGCTCTCGCGTTGATCTTTATTTTGCTAAGCAAGAATATCAAAAAGCACTCTCGAACAATCAGCCTAAAGAAATAGTGAATGCGCTAACAGTTCTTGCAGAATTAGCGCCTGAAACATATCAAGTTAAATTAAATAAAACTCAAAGCGCTCTAGAGCAATTTGAAAAGGCTAAAGCATATATATCAGAGAATAACTTCTATTTAGCCTTCAACTTAGCTCATGATTCATATCGGGCATTTCCTGCGAAAGAAAGTAAAGAAGCTTTACTTCAATCAGGAGTGAAAATTCGCTATTTACTTGATTCACAGACAAGCATTTCCCGATCTTTTCGATTATTACCAAAATCTATCGATAACGTAATAAGGCAATATGAAAATAAACCCGTTACTGAGTGGGATCTCATTGAGTTAAATAGCCTAATTGAGCAATTAGGCGCTTCTGCTAAAGATATAAGTAGCACGTTAAAGCTTATTGAACGTAAAGATTCAGCAATATTACCGCCAGAAATTAACGCGTGGATTTCAGCACTTAAAAGACAAGAGTTGATGATTAATAACATTCAAGAATATATAGTCAATTTAGCTTTATTCGAAAGTGCTAATGTACTTGAGAAATTAAATAGTAAACTAACCCAAGATAGCATTAATCTATTAGCTTTAGTAAGAGAGGAACTTGCTGAGGAAACTATGCGACCTAATTTCGCTCGGGCGATAGAGGAGTATCAGCCCTATTTTGATTTAAATGAAAATTTAGCGTTGGCCAGCTCACCTTTTGGTAATAACCGCCATGCTTCCTGGTATGAAGGTTGGCATAGTGTTGAAATAAATGTTCTTAAACCGAAGAAGGCCTTTGCTAAATACCCAGAAACCTTTAACCAAAGAACACGGCGACTTGGGAGGTTTAACAAGAAAACCATTGCTCCAGATTTAAAGCAAGGTTACACAAGTCTGAGTAGTTTTATAACTAATCATCAGGCCGTATACAGCTTGGTAGCAAAATTGAAAAAAGATCGCATGCTACTTAATTATAGTAAACCATCAACTTAATACTGCTTTTATAAGCATCAGGTACACGTTATGATTTTTCCAGTTAGACTTATTTTCCTCTATACATTCTTAGCGACAATTCCTGTTATAGCTCAGGATAAGTTACCGCCAATTTTAGATTATTACCCAGATTGTGAATATCAGGTGGTGGAGCGGGTAAAGGTAAAAGTTTCAACTGAGCACCCCGCGGATAATAATACAAAAGACGAATTATTAACTAAGATAAGAATGAAAGCTTTATCTGCAAAAGCTGATGCGGTGATATTGATTGATAAGAATATTAAAAAACAAATTGGGGCTAGGCACGGTAAGGTAAGTAGTTATTTGGCCAGTTTTGAAGGTGAGTTGATTAAACTGTGCAAGCAACAGGTTAATCAAAAGAGTAAATATAATAATCCCACTGCATATGATCACCAAGGCAACCGAGTTGTTAAATCGAATGGTTTATCCACTACCATAGAAACCAAGTTTGAATTTACTCCTCCGATTAAAGCGCAACTGAACCACCCTAAAATACTTAATACAGAACTTTCACTAGCCAATGGTTTATATGGAATTACCCTCGGTAGTAGTTCTCAACAAATTAATAATGTTTTAGGTGACCCGAGTATTGTACTTACTGTTTATAAAGATGAACTAGTTTTGGGCTATGGACGAAATCACTGGCTGCATATGCGAGAAGATAAATTAGTGAAAATTTCTAGCCAGTTACCCTTACTCTCTCCTAGTTTGATAAATCAGGTGCCTCTGCGTGATTTTTTTGATGAAATCCCATGGAAAATTGAGAATAAGGCTGTAAGGCACTCAACCCTCGCTGAGGTCATGTCTGCAATAGATGCAGATATTCAACTTGAAACGAATAAAGAGTTGGTTATAAAAGGGCAAGCATCCACGTTGATATTGAGGTTTCGATATAATAGTGCCGTTAAAGAAAAATCTAAAGCATATACTCTTGATCACTTCTCATTACAGGCAAACTCATATACACAAGCTGTAATTAATCTTGAAAACAAAAGAAAGCGACAATTTGCAGTTTTGACAAGTCTTCTTGGTGATCTTAAGCAGGGTAAAGTTGTTGATTTTAAATTGCTTAGTGACTCTTTAGGCCAGCCTATTGGTCGCATAACTCTTTCAGCAACCTCATATGTCGATGTATTCAATTCAAATTTACTGGTTGGCAGCAATCAGTCTGAGCTAGCTTCACTCCAGTTAGTTGAAGGAGTATTTAACTTGGCAAGCAATGGAGCTAAAACTACCCCTTGGTTTCTTGGCGACTTTACTCAAGGTACAAGTTTGAAGCAGCTTGAAAAATATTTCCCTGAAGACTATTTCGAGCTAGATAACAGCGTAGAAATAGACACTGATGTATTTCAATTAACCCTTCACTTTGATGATGAGGATAATGGAAGTTCATTATATGAAGCTGAAATAAAAATTTATTAAAGCGTGTGACGTTTGTTACTTTTTAGTAGAACAAACGTGTGGCTGCATCAGTTTAGTTAGTGATATCTGCTCACCGTTAAACTGAACTTGATAAAGTTCTTGGTAGTCTTGTTCGGTTAATGGTTCAGTTTTTTTGTCACTTAACAGGTGAGCGAGCTGAGGTGTTGTATTGCTATGGCCAACAATTAAAGCATTTTGTTTATTTTGTTTTAATTGAAGAGATACCTGCTTAAGCTGTTTAGGGTTATAGTTTTTTATAGCAAGCTGTTGCTGATTAGCTAAAGGAGCAGCAGTTGACATAGTTCTTTGATAACTAGTACTGTAAATCGACTTTATTTTAGCTTCACTTAATAGTGTCGCCAATTGTCTAGCTCGCTCTTTCCCGCACTGAGTTAATGGTGGGTTTTTTATATCTATCTGCTTTTCTGCATGTCTTACTAAATAGAGTGTGAATTCATCACTTGCTAAGCAAGGTTGAAAAATCAACGCTAGCGAAACCAATAAACAAAACTTTTTCATAATTCCCTTTTTATAAAGTAGAGTGTCTCTTTGCAGGACAGTCTACTTTATTTAGTTAATTAAATTATCAATTAAAATAAACGATTTAGACCATTTAATGCCGCAACACGAAATGCTTCAGCCATGGTTGGATAGTTGAAAGTTGTTTCGACAAAATATTCAATGGTATTGCCACCATCTTTCTGCTGCATTATCGCTTGTCCAATATGAATAATTTCTGCGGCATTTTCACCAAAACAATGAATACCTAGAATTTCTTTAGTTTCACGATGGAAAAGAATCTTCAAAGAACCGACTAAGTTATTAGATATTTGGGCTCTTGCAAGATGTTTGAATTGAGCACGACCAACCTCGTAAGGGATCTTTGCTTCCGTGAGTTCATGTTCTGTTTTTCCAACTGAACTAATTTCAGGTATGGTGTAAATACCGGTAGGGATATCAACAATTAACTTAGCTTTACTGCTACTGTCCACCATGGCTAATGCAGCAATACGTCCTTGATCAAATGCCGCACTGGCTAAACTTGGATAACCAATAACATCACCAACAGCAAAGATATTATCTACTTCTGTTTGATAGCATTCGTTTACTTTTAATTGTCCTCGGCCATCAGCTTTTAAACCTGCGGCTGCTAGGTTTAAATCTGCAGTGTTACCGGTTCTTCCGTTTGCAAAAAGTAAGCAATCGGCACGCATTTTTTTGCCTGACTGCAAATGAACAACAACAGAATCATCATCGGCTTCAACTCGTTCAATTTCTTCTCCATGGCGAATCACTACGCCATTGTTCCATAGGTGATAGCTTAATGAGTCAGACATTTCAGCATCTAAAAATGAAAGTAAGCGTTCTCGGGTATTAATTAAATCGACTTTTACGCCAAGGCCTCTAAAAATAGAAGCATACTCACTACCAATAACACCTGCACCATAAATAATCACGTGTCTTGGCGCATGCTTTAGACTTAAAATACTATCCGAGTCATAAACACGCGGATGATTAAAGTCAATATCAGCTGGTTGATAGGGTCTAGAGCCAGTAGCAATTACTATTTGCTTGGCAGAAATTTTCTCAACTGAGCCATCGTTGTGTAAGACACGTACCGTATGTGCATCAATAAAAGAAGCTTCACCTAGAATATGTTCGACACGATTACGATTATAAAACCCGCTACGTAAGTTAACTTGTTTACGAATAACAGCAGAGGCATGACTTAAAATATCTTGAAAAGTTAATTGCTTAGCTTGATCGTTTTGATTAAAAAGCGGGTTTGAGTTGTACTCGATTAAGCGACTGACAGACTGACGCAATGCTTTCGAAGGAATTGTGCCCCAATGAGTACAGCCACCTCCTACTTGATGATAACGCTCGATAATAGCTACTTTCTTTTGGCGTTTCGCAAGGTTCATTGCTGCGCCTTCACCACCTGGGCCTGTACCGATGATGATCACGTCATAATCATAATTTATTTCGGTGTTTTTAGCTTTTTTTGCTTTAGTCAAAAGAGAATCCCCAAACCTTGCTTAATTAATTAATTTTAATATGAAAATTTTAGCAGGGTTTGAGGTAAATGGTAATATAGTATTTAGAGCATTTTATTGATGTTAACCGAGTTTATCTGTTAAAAGTTGCCAATTTCGACGTTGTTCAATTAACCTTTGTTTTAATTCTTGGTATTGAGTCATCAAATCTGAGTTTTCAACTTCAGCTAACAGGTGCTCGCGCTTTTTCTCTAATACCTGTTTTCGAATAATATAGTAAGCATTGATTTTAGTGATCAATAACTCGTATTCTTGTTGTAAATAAATTAACGCTTGTTCTGCATTTGGCTGTGCTTTTAGCTTTGCTTTGGTTTGTTTTAATACCATAGCGACCCGCATTTTCTCAATTTTATCCTCTGGACTGACACGTAAGTTCTTAGTTAGCCCTAACCACTGGCAACTTTTAATTAGCCACTTAGTTGGATCAAACTGCCACCAACGAATGCCATTTCTATAATCATTCTCAAATATATGATGGTAGTTGTGATAGCCTTCTCCAAAAGTTAAATAGGCTAAAACGCCATTATCTCTGGCGGTATTTTTATCAGTATAAGTTTGCTTGCCCCATATGTGAGCCAATGAGTTAATAAAGAAGGTTGTGTGATGGCTCATCACTAATCGGAAGAAACCGATTAATAAAAGGCTATTAATTAGATCGCCATGCCATAAGCCAAACGCCACCGGTATGCCAATATTCATTAATAGCAGTAGTGGTAAATAATATTTATGTTGCCACATAACAATGGCGTCTTTTTGTAAGTCACGCACGTTTTTATAATCATAATACCTATGTGCCTGATATTCACGGCACATCCAGCCAATATGAGAATACCAAAACCCTCTTTTAGCAGAGTAGGGGTCTACATCATTATCATCGACATGTTTGTGATGAATACGATGATCTGATGACCAGTGTAAAACACTATTTTGTAGTGCAAAAGCACCACCTAGTGCAAAAATAAACCGCAAGCTCCAATGTGCTTGATAGGTTCTGTGTGACCAAAGCCTGTGATAGCCCGCAGTAATTGACATACCACAATAGATAAAACAAATAATGGCGAAAGTAACCTCTGTGCTATCAAAACCGTGGGTAAAAGCACGGTAAGGTACTGCAATCACAGCCACTAAAAAAGTAATAATAAAAAGGGATACATTAAGCCAGATGATTTTAGGTTTCTTCATTATGCTCTCTAAAGTCTATTTTGGGCGTACACTTGTACGCTAGTTGTTGTAGTGTAACTAGATCATCCGACCAGTCAAGTACTGTTTAACTTGTATTTATGTACACATCCCAGAGCCTGACATTTATTCGTGATTAAAGTATGATATGTAAAAGAAATATTCTATTGGCCGAAAGAGAATTAAGCATGAGTGGTGTTCGAGCACAGCAAAAAGAAAAGACCCGACGTCAGATAATTAATGCTGCTTTGAATCAATTGAGCGCTGAAAGAAGCTTTTCGAGCTTAAGTCTACGTGAAGTCGCAAAAGAAGCAGGTCTTGCGCCTACCTCTTTTTATCGTCACTTTTCAGATATGGATGAACTAGGGTTAACATTAGTAGATGAGGCGGGTTTAACACTAAGGCAATTGATGCGCCAAGCACGGCAACGTATCGCTAAAGGTGGTTCTGTTATCCAGATTTCGGTGCAAACCTTTATGGAGTTGATAGAGAGTAATGCCAATGTTTTTAGGCTTTTATTACGTGAGCGTTCTGGTACTTCTGCAGCTTTTCGCGCTGCGGTCATTCGAGAGATTAGATACTTCACTATGGAGTTGTGTGACTATCTTCAAAAGGCGAATCAACTTGATGCTGAAGTTGCCTATATGCAAGCCAATGCAGCAGTAACTATTGTCTTTAGTGCAGGATCGGACGCTCTTGATATCGAAGATAAAGCAGAGCGTGATCAGTTAGCACAACAAACCATACAGCAATTACGTTTCATCGCTCGTGGCGCTCTTGAATTAAGTGATCGTCGAAAAGCCTCTAAAAAGTCAAAATAAATTACTTTTTAGTCAGTATGACACCGGTTTCCACATGATGGGTATAAGGGAATTGATCAAATAGCGCAAACTTATCAATATTATGCGTCTTTATTAAAGTAGCTAAATTATCTTTTAATGTTTCAGGGTTACAAGAGATATAGATAATTTTGTTAAAGCGACTAACAAGTTCTTCACTATCTTTATCAAGGCCAGCTCGAGGTGGATCAACTAACACAGTATCGTAGTTATAAGCAGTTAGATCAAAACCTTCTAAACGCCTAAACTTACGCTCACCATTCATCGCTTGACTAAACTCTTCACTCGACATACGCACGATATCAATATTACTTATATTATTCTCTTTAATATTAATTTGTGCTGAGCGTACCGATGTTTTGGAAATTTCTGTCCCCAAGACACGATCAAAGTTTTCAGCTAAGGCAATACTGAAATTACCATTACCACAGTAAAGTTCTATCAAATCTCCCGTTGCATCTTTTGTTGCTTGTTGAGCCCAGAGCAGCATTTGTTCGTTTACACCAGCATTAGGCTGAGTGAAGCTATTTTCAACTTGTTGGTAGGTGAAAGTTTTGTCCCCAACGTTCAAGTTTTCCATAACATAGTCTTTATCAACAACTACTTTTTGCTTCTTCGCTCGACCGATGATATCTACGGGTGCTATTTCTGATAAATGCTGTTTTAACTTTTCAGCTTCAGACTGCCAATTATCTTCAAGGGGTTTATGGTAAAGCAAACTAATCAACAGCTCACCGCTTAATGTCGATAAAAAGTCTACTTGGAAAAGCTTATAACGGAGCTCTTTCTGATTTTTTATCGCAAGCAACAAAGCCTTCATAGCTTTGTTAATTAAAATGCTAGCAACAGGAAACTCGTCAACTCGAAACTTCTGCTTAGTTTTACTATCGAACATAATGTAGTAAAGATCTTCACCCTCATGCCATACACGAAATTCAGCTCGTTGTCGGTAATTTAGCTCAGTGGAAGGATAGAGGTCCGCCTCAGGGAGGTTGAAGTCTTTAAAAAGTTCAGCCATATCTTGCTGTTTTTTTGATAATTGTTCAGGGTAATTATCTGGATGAATATGACTAAACATAAAGGAGCCTTGTATAAATAAGTACAGAATAAATAATTGTGCGGATTTTACTATCGACTTAGCTTTTGTCTAGCCTTTAATTTTAACTAAAAAATAATATGCCAGTGCAAATCTTCTTAAAATAAAAAAGCCGCAAATTATGCGGCTTCTTAAATAAAGGTTAAATGTTTGAACTAATGATATTATTCATCTTCAGCTACACGCTCAGGTCGCTCTTTTGCTTCTCTTACTTTAAGCGTGCGTTGTTGGAATTCGGTATCATTTAATGCTGAGATTGCATTATCTAGATCATTCGCAGCCATTTCAACGAAACCAAAACCACGTCGTTTACCAGTATGTTTATCTTTCATTAGTCTAACTGAAAGTACTGAACCATGAGTTGAGAACAATTCTCTAACAGCAGTCTCATTTGCTCTATAAGGTAGATTCCCTACATAAAGGGTTCTAACTTCTGTTGAATTAACTTGCTCAGAAGAAGATTGCGACTGCCCAGTAGAACTCGATGACACCAATGGAGCGATAAAAGCGCTAAGAAAGACCAAACCAGCAACTAAAGTAGCTGAGGATGGCACAACAAAAGTAATAGCATAAGCGATGATTGCGAACACGACAGCATAAATTACTGTCTGAAAGGTTGGAGACTTCATATAAAGATACCTAATTATTATTTTAATAAACGAATTTAACTGTTTGAATAAATGCAAATTGCAATTCTATGTTACTCAGCTTGAGATAATGTGCAACTATCAAGTGCAAAAATTATGCAATTAATCTAAAGAAGAGTGAGCGAATGCTCCATTTAAGCCTATTTTTGACTGGATAACGAGCATCCTGTCTTATATGTGAGCACTCAATCAAGAAAAGTTAATTAAAGGTTGTACTCTAAAACTGTCTCTTATACACATCTCCGAGCCCACGAGACCGTACTAGATCTC
>CAJXPG010000038.1 GCA_913057925.1 uncultured Colwellia sp.
TCTTGTGCAAGCCAATCACAAATCACAATATTCGCCTGCTCTGCACCAGTGCGCTTTAATGAAGAGAAAGCTTGTACTTTAATATCAGCATCAATTGGTGCTAAGGCTTTTTTAACGCTTAATACTTCTGCACTGCGCTTGCCTTGCGATAATTTGTCACACTTGGTCAGTAACACTAATACTGGTAAGTCACTATCGGCTGCCCATTGAATTAAGTCCATGTCTAGGTCTTTCAGTGGGTGGCGGATATCCATCAATACCACTAAACCTTTTAATGCGTCACGCTTCTCAAGGTATTCGCCCAAGGCTTTTTGCCACTTCTTTTTCATTTCTAGTGGTACTTTAGCAAAGCCGTAACCTGGTAAATCAACCAAGCGTCTATTTTCAGCCACTTCAAAAACATTGATCAACTGAGTTCGACCAGGAGTTTTACTGGTACGTGCTAAACCTCGTTGATTAGTTAGGGTATTTAAAGCACTTGATTTGCCGGCATTTGAGCGCCCAGCAAAAGCAACTTCAATTCCTGTATCAGCAGGTAAACGGCGAATATCTGGTGCACTAATAGTAAAAGTGGCTTTGCTTAAATGTATCTTTGTAGAAGGCAAGGGCTTAACTCGTTAAAAATTTTTCATCATTATAGCGTTTTTCTATCGCTTTTATTATCAAAAAAATACACAAAACAGTGAATTCACGTGTTTTTTTCGTGGATTTTTTCTCCGCAACGATTACACAGGACTAATATTCGTGTAAAATGCCGACACATCCTTCATACTTTTTTTATTATATTTAATTGAATAGCGATTATATTATATCAAGTAGTCCAATTGGTATTAGGCAAGCAGCTATCAAATGAATGACAAGCAGAGAGCAAATCAATGAAAAAAATTATCTTTTCGCTATTCATAGCCCTAGGCTCAGTAAGTGCAGCACAAGCTGCCGATGCAGATGCCGGTAAAGAAAAAGCAGCCGCTTGTAGTGCCTGTCACGGTCCTACTGGTGTAAGCGCTAGCCCAATGTTTCCTAATCTTGCAGGCCAAAATGATGCTTACGTTATAAAGCAATTAAAAGACTTTAAATCAGGTGCTCGTTCTGATGCTATGATGGCGCCTATGGCTGCTAATTTATCTGAAGAAGATATGGCTGACCTTGCTGCCTATTTTGCAAGTTTACCAAATGCAATTGAACAAGCTGCTGCTTCAGCAAGTTCAGGTACTAGCTCAGATTCAGCGCCAGCAAGTGCTCCAGCAGCAGGTAATGTAGAAATTATCTCTTCTACGCCAGCGGCGGCACTTTACGCAGGTGATGTTGCAGCAGGTAAAGCTAAATCAGCGACTTGTGCAACTTGTCATGGTGCAGACGGTAACAGTTTAGTGGCAATGTACCCAAGCTTAGCGGGTCAAAGTGCAAATTATATCGCTAAACAATTAGCTGATTTCAAATCAGGCAATCGTAAAGACCCGGTAATGGCTGGTATGGCTGCCGCTTTATCTCAAGAAGATATGAATGATCTTGCTGCTTTCTTTGCCGTACAAACAGCTAAAGCAGGTACTGGTGAAACTAACGAAGCAGGTCATAAACTTTACTTCGGCGGTGACGCAGAAAAAGGTGTTTCTGCCTGTGTTGCTTGTCACGGTGTTGGCGGTAAAGGTATGAAGCAAGCTGGCTTTCCGAGTGTAAGCGGGCAAAGTAAAGATTACTTAGTTAAGCAACTTGCTAGCTTCCGCGATGGTAGCCGTGCCAATGATAACAGTGGCATCATGCGTAACATTGCTATTAAATTATCAGACGCTGAAATAGAAGCCGTTGCTCAATATATTACTTCATTAAAATAGTAATACTGTTGCTTCACTAAACAATATTAAAAAGCAGCGTCTATCGCTGCTTTTTTTTCTTTAGTTTTTAGAGATTAATTCTTCGGGTGTAGATGGATAAAAAAATTAATACTTCATTATTCGTCGCTTGCCAGCAATGTGATGCCATTTATGACAAACCACATTTAAAGCAAGGACAGCTGGCCAAATGTAATCGATGTGGTAGCACCTTAATAGAACGTAAAGTGGACTCTATTGAGCGTAGCTTCAATTGGTCTCTTGCTGGTTTAATGCTAATGCTGCCCGCAATTCTCTTACCCATAATGGGTGTGACATTAGCAGGGCAATTTCACCAAGCCTCACTGTTTGACTGCATATTAGTATTAATAGACCGCGGCTTTTTTATGATCGCCTGCCTAGTATTTTTATTTGCTATTGCTGTACCTATCGTGCGTCTAGCGGGTGCTTTGTATTTATCTTACTGTTTCAAATTCAATAAATTAAAGCCTTCATTATTGAATTTCTTTCGCGCCTACCACCACCTTGATCACTGGGCGATGCTGAATGTATTTATGTTAGGTATTGTGGTTTCTATGTATAAATTGCTTGATGATACCGAACTAACAATCAACCTTGGCTTACTTGCCTTTATTCTCTGGCTGATTTGCTCAACTATGTCTGCTGTGGCATTAGATCAAGATTATATTTGGGATAAATTAGAGCGAAAGTTCCCACGGAGTTGCATTCATGGCAACTGCTAAAGATAAAGGCCTCGCCTTATGCCCTAAGTGTCATAAGTTAAACCCTGCGACCGCAGAGCCGGTAATATGCGCTCGTTGTCATGGTAAGTTTTATCAGCGTAAACGCAATAGCTTGCAATACACGCTAGCGTGGAATGTTGCGGCTTTACTCGCTTTTATACCTGCAAACCTTTATCCCATCATGATTGTCTACCAGTTAGGCATTGGTGATGAAGCGACCATTTTATCTGGTATTGGCGAGTTTATTGAGCACGGTTTATATCCCATAGCGATAATTATTTTCACTGCTAGTATCATAGTGCCCTTAATCAAAATCATTGGACTGTTTGTCTTAGTTTACAAAGTTCATACAGGAATTCGCTTAAAGCCTGACAAACATAGTAAAATTTATCATATACTTGAGCTTTTAGGGCCTTGGTCAATGCTGGATGTTTTTGTGGTTGCTTTAATGGTGACTGTAGTCGAGCTTGGGTTTGTGACCTCAGTTGCCGCAGGTCCGGCAATTAACTATTTCACCATTACCGTTATATTTACCATGTTTGCTGCCAATAGTTTTGATCCTAGGTTATTGTGGGATAAGCAAACATCAGAAAGCGTGAAAAATTCATCTAATACCTTGTCAGAACAAAAGGATAGAAATGACAAATAACAAAGATACTGCTGCCTCTGAGCATAATCAAAACGCTGCAAGTGAACAAGCTGAAGTGGTTCCTCGCCAAGGGATTTCTATTATTTGGTTTGTGCCTTTTATCGCGTTAATTTTTGGCTTATGGTTGACGGTTAAAGTTGTATCTGAGCAAGGTACGTTCATCACCATAGAGTTTGAAAATGGCTCAGGTATAGTGCCGAATAAAACTGAAGTTCGCTACAAAGGCCTTATCACTGGTTTAGTAAAGAAAGTAGAACCTTCTGAAGATTTACAACGGGTAATTGCCGAAGTTGAAATTTCAAAAAGCTTTACCAATTACCTCTCACAAAATACCCAATTTTGGCTTGTTAGTGCTGATATTTCTCTACAAGGTGTTTCTGGATTAGATACGCTGATTTCTGGTAGTTATATCAATATACTGCCTGATACCAATGAACTCGCCGAAAATCAGGATCACTTCATTGCGCTGTCAGAAGCCCCCAAGCTTGATATGTCGACCCCCGGCTTGCACCTAACGCTTTATACTGATGTGTTAGGCTCGGTGAGTGAAAACTCGCCAATTAGCTTCAAACAAATTCCAATAGGTTATGTTACTGGTTATCACTACATTGAAAGCAGTAAAAAAATTGCCATCAATATTTTTATTGAGCCTGAATATGCGCATTTAGTTAAGCAAAATTCGTTGTTTTATAATACCAGTGGTGTACAAGTCACGGCTTCTTTATCGGCGGGTGTAAAAGTAAACACAGATTCATTAGCATCGATTATGGCAGGTGGCATTGCGGTAGATACCCTTAGTTATCAGGAAGAACTAGCACCGGCGAAAAACGGTCAAGAATTTCCACTGCATGCTGATTTTCAATCTGCTGAAATGGGCCATGAGGTTGAACTTACCTTAGACTGGAATTCAGGTATAAATCACAATGCGGCTATTTTATACCAAGGCTTAACCATTGGGGTGATTGAATCTTTCAGTAAAATAGATCCTGTCAGCAGAAAAATAACCGCGACGGCAAAACTCAACCCACGTGTTGCGCCTTACCTGACGGATCAATCGCAATTTTATATAGTTTCTCCGCAAATTAGTTTAGCGGGAGTGTCGAATGCAAAGACCTTATTAACCGGCACGTATATTAGTATTAGGCCTTCTCTAGAGGGTAATGCCCGTAATAAATTTAAAGTCTTTAATAGCAAGCCGCCTTATAAATATAGTGAACCTGGCCTTCACCTGATGTTAACCAGTGATGATCGTAGTTCTTTACAAATTGGCAGCAGTATTTTTTATAAACAACAAGTGGTTGGTAATATACAAGCCATTGAAACCACAGCACCAGAACGTCATTTAATACATATTCATGTACTGCCAGAATTTAGCCATTATGTGAATAAAAGCAGTCGTTTTTATAACAATTCCGGAGTAAAAATCTCGGCAAGTTTATTAGGGGTCGATATTCAAGCCCAATCACTACAAAGTATCTTAACTGGTGGCATTGCTTTTACCAGTATGGATAGTAGACCTGCTCATAAAGCCGGCGCTGTAATTAATGGTGATAGCTTTTCGCTTTATGCAAACAGTAAACTTGCTCAGCAAAAATCTAGTTTCACCTTAACAAGTTCGATAAAGAACCAACTGAGTACCAACACTCGTATTTTATATCGCGGTGTTGAAATTGGTGCGATTCATCAGATTGAAAATCAAGGCGATTATCAGCAACTTAAACTCGGGCTGTTACCGCAATACCAAGACATTTTAAAAGCTAATACCCAGTTTTATTTAGTCAAACCAAGCATCAGCTTATCGGGAGCTAGTGATACCAACGCCCTATTCGGCGGCACTTACATCACCTTTAATCGTGGTACAGGCAAAGCGCAAACTCATTTTACTCTTTACAGTAATCCTCCTGTTAAACACGCTAGTGCTGTAGGTTTACAACTGAATTTAACCACCGAGCATGCGAGTGTTGCTACCCCCGGCAGTGCGGTAAGTTATCGCGGTATTACCATTGGTCAGGTCGATAATGTCAGTTTAGATAAGGCAAACGATCAAATTAAGGTCAGTATTACCATAGATGAAGAGCATCAAGATTTAGTGCAAAGTACCAGTCGTTTTTATAATGCTGGCGGCATTAGCATTTCAGGGGGCTTAAGTGATTTTGTCGTTAAAACGGAATCAGTCGATGCTATTTTACGTGGCGGCATTAGCTTATATAACCCAAGTAATGCATTAGATTTAGAAAATAAAGTCGCGGAACTAGCCAGCTTTACGTTATTCAAACATGAAGAACAGGCAAAAGATGCCGGACAAACCATCAGCATTCACTTTAACGACATTACGGGTTTAAAAGTTAATACCAAAGTGGTTTATCAAGAGCAAACCGTTGGCGCGATTGAGCGTTTAATTTTTAATAACGAGACCATCGGCGTAACAGCGCTAGTGCTACTAAACGACTTAGGGAAGCAATACGCAAAACAAGGTACAAAATTTTGGAAAATTGAGCCTGAAATTGGCTTAGTCGGCTCTAAAAATGTCACTTCGTTACTTGATGGCGCATTCATCGGCTTATTACCTAACTACCAAGCACAAGCCGAAGACTGTTATGAATTTACGGCACTTGAACTACCACCTACTATTGAACAACTTCCTTATGGCTTAAACATCAAATTAACCGCAGCACAACTTGGCTCAGTACGTGTTGGTAATCCAGTGTTATTCAGACAAATTAAAGTAGGTAAAGTTATTGGTATTGATTTGTCACCGACCGCAGATCAGGTGAATATTTTTATCAATATCGCCAATCGCTATGTGCCACTGGTAAATAGCCAAAGTAAGTTTTGGAATACCAGCGGTATTAATATTGAAGCAGGGATTTTCTCTGGGGTAAATATTGAATCAGAATCCATTGAAACACTGCTTGCTGGTGGTATTGCTTTTGCTTCGCCTGAATTGAGCGATGACAATACCCTGCCAAGCACTTACCTTTTACATGACACGCTAGAATCTGAGTGGTTAGAGTGGCAACCGAAAATAAAAATCGATGAGTAAGTCATTAATTTGAGTAAAAACGTAAATTAATTGCTTACATTTTAGAGATTTAAATCTGACAACTTCTCATTTATGTTAATGCTACCCAATTAAAGCATAAAATAATAATAACATGAGTAATCGTCTCGCTGCGTTGCTGTCTTCTTGGTATCCTCACAAGGATGAGTGTTTATGGGTGCTTGCCAGCATCATCGAAACTAAGCGCTCTTCGTATCGAAAAACTGGCGCTATGATGTTGATTAATAGCTTAGGAAAAAGTTACGGGCTATTAAGCGGCGGTTGTTTAGAAGCGGATTTAATGCGCCAAGCGCAAAAGTGCTGGCATAAAGGCCAAAGCCTTACTGTCTGTTATGACATGCAAGATGATAGTGATGTCACATGGCAGCTCGGTATTGGTTGCGGTGGCTTAGTAAAAATACTACTACAACCCATTAACCAAGCTAATAATTATTTAGACCTTTGCTTGTTGAAAAAACAACTCGATAACAGACAGCATTGTTTTTATCACATTGATACCTTAGGCACACTTACCAGTAATCAAGTATTAACCAAGTCTGCTGCAGCCATTGACCCCCTTATCGAAATTAAACCGGCACCAGCGTTAATCATTTTTGGTGGCGGTATTGATGCCCAACCGCTTGTTAGTTTAGCTAAAACCCTTGGCTGGTATATTTGTTTGGTCGATAGTCGCACTGCATATGCCAGAAGTGCCTATTTCCAAGATGCCGACAAAGTGATTAAACAGGACTATTCATCGCTAGAGCAAAATTTGATATTGCCAAAAGCAGATGCTGTGGTGATTATGCATCACAATGTCACATTAGATGCTCAGGCATTACAGCTAGTACATAAGTTACCTTGCTTTAATGCAACGAAATACCTTGGCTTGCTTGGCCCTCAGCATAGAACGGACAAAGTATTCGAACAACTCACCTTTACTACAGAGCAATTACCCGCTGAATTAGCCAATCCCATTGGTTTAGATCTTGGTGGCGAGTTACCTGAGTCGATTGCCCTAGCCATACTCGCTCAAGCCCATGCTAAAGTCGAAAATGCCAGTGCTGTTGCTCTTGGTAGCTATACAGAAACACAACAACCGTTAACGCGCTATGGCAATTAATATTCTGTTATTAGCCGCAGGTAAAGGCCAGCGCTTTCAAAGTTCACTATTGAACAGTCAAAGAGAGACTAGCCATAAGCCAGTAAAACAGTTGGCAAGTTTCCATGGAAATTCCCTCGTTAACCATTGCTTAAAGCAACTAAAACCTTTACCAAATATATTTGCTGATGTTGGTGATATTTACCTATGCCTAGGCGCAAATAAAGCACTGATTGAAGCTGAAATACCTAGAGAAATAACAAGGATTTACCCAAAGAATTGGTCAATGGGTTTAGGCCATAGCATTGCCGAATCTGTTGAGGTTTTAGCAAGTAAAAGCAGTCATATTTTAATAGCCTTAGCCGACCAAGTACTGGTCAACACCGAGCATTTTCAACAACTGCTATGCGCAAGTAGCAGGGCCCCTGAAAAGATTATTGCCAGTGAAGTCGACAACAAATTAATGGTGCCGGTCATTTTCCCCAAGCACTACTTCCAAGCGTTATCAACGTTACAAGGTGATAAAGGGGCGGCTAAGTTACTTTATAAATATCAAGCGAATGTGCAAAGTGTGCCTTGCCAAGCCGCAAAATACGACATAGATACTAATAAAGACTTACAGCAAGCTGAGCAACTTTATGCACAGCAACAACAAAAACAAAAACCATTCACTACAAATATGAATTCACACTGTGACAACCTGGAGCCAGTATGATTAAGATAACCCTAAATGAAAAGCCGGTCACACTTGATGTTGACCCTGCTATGCCCTTACTTTACGCACTACGTGATGAGTTAAAACTCACCGGCACCAAGTTTGGCTGTGGCGCAGGTCAATGTGGCGCCTGCACAGTACACCTAAACGGTAAAGCAATTCGCTCTTGTATTACGCCAGTCTCGGCAATAGCAGAGCAAGCAATTACCACCATTGAAGGCTTAGCTGATACTTCAGGTAATCTAGGTGAAAGCGCAGTTCAACAGGCCTGGAGAGAGCATAAAGTTCCACAATGTGGTTATTGTCAAAGTGGTCAAATGATGAGTGCTACCGCATTACTTTCATCCATTCCAAACCCCAGTGATGAGCAAATTATTGAACATATGCAAGGTAATATTTGCCGTTGCGGTACCTATCAACGTATTAAAGCGGCGATAAAAACTGCTGCTGATAATAGCAATAAACATCAAACCGCAGGTAATGTAACCTCAGCTAACAACAGCGGTGTTGAGTACTTTGATGCCGGCCAAATAACTAACAACAAGCAAGGAGCTTAACGATGCAAAATATTGAAAATGTTAGCCGTCGTGGCTTTTTAAAAGCCGTTGGCGTAACTAGCGGCAGCTTTGTTTTAGGCGTTAGTTTGCCGTTATCAATGGCTAAAGCCAGCTCAAACAGCAAAGATGTTAGCCATGCATTGAATTTTTTCGTCAGTATTGCAAATGACTCTAAAGTCACATTAGTTTGCCACCGTAGTGAAATGGGACAAGGGATCCGCACAAGTGTTCCGCAAATAATTGCTGAAGAGCTTGAGGCTGATTGGCAACAAGTTAGCGTTATACAAGCAAAAGCTGATAGCAAATATGGCTCTCAAGGCACGGCGGGCTCAGCTTCAATTCGTAATCACTTTACCACTATCCGCCAAATAGGCGCAGTAGCTAGAGAAATGCTTGAACAAGCGGCGGCCAATATCTGGAAAGTGCCACTTAATGAGGTCAACGCTAAAAACAACTTTGTAATCCATAACAAGACTCAGCAAAAAATCTCATTTGGCGAGTTAGCCAGCCATGCAGCTAAGTTAACGCCACCAGATAGTAAAAAAGTAGCCCTAAAAAATAGTGCTGATTTCACTCTCATTGGCACAGACGTAAAGCAAGTTGATTTAGCAAATATAGTGGCAGGCAAAGCGCAGTACGCGCAAGATATTCAACTGCCTAATATGCTGATTGCCACCATTGTTAGACCGCCCGTTGTTGGCGGTAAAGTCTTATCTTTTGATGCCAAAGCCGCACTGAAAGTAAAAGGCGTAGTAGATGTTATAGCCCTTAAGCCAAGACCTTTACCGGTAACAACCAACCCATTATCTGGCGTTGCTGTGCTTGCTGAAAATACTTGGGCAGCACTTGAAGGCCGTAAAAAGCTCGAAATAGAGTGGGATTTAGGTGAGAAACAATCACACGACAGTAAAAAGTTTACCAAAAAATTGGCAAAGCAAGTAAACCAACGAGGCGAGAATGTTGCCACTAAAGGTGATGTTTATGCTCACCAATATGATGACGAAAATACTGTAGAAGCAACTTATACCGTACCTTACATTCACCATGCTCCCATGGAGACGCCCGCAGCGACTGCAATAGTTACTGGTAAAAAGTGTATTATTTGGGCTGGCACACAAAATCCACAGTGGGCAAAAAGTAAAGCTGCTCAAGAGCTAGGTTTAGCCAAGGAAGAACAAGATAATATTGAACTCAATGTCACCTTAATGGGCGGTGCTTTTGGTCGGAAATCCAAGTCTGATTTCATTGTCGAAGCGGTTGAGTTAGCAAAGGCCAGTAATCGACCAGTGAAAGTGATTTGGAGCCGCGAAGATGACATCCAGCATGGCTATTATCACTCTGTATCAGCCAATTATTGCAAAGCAGAATTAACGCCAAATGGTAGCGCTGATCACTGGATCAGTCGTAACGCTTATCCGCCGATTGGCTGGTTATGGAATACTGAGCAAAAAACGCCAGCAGATAGTCAACTTGCCCTTGGTTTTGGCGACCTGCCCTTTGAGCTAAATAATTTAAGTATAGAAAAACATCAAGTCGATTCATTTGTTAGACCGGGCTGGGTTCGCTCAGTTGCCTGTATCAACAATGGTTTTGCGTTGGGCTCCTTTGTTGATGAATTGGCGGTCAAAGCTGACGTACCAACCAGAAAAATGTGGCTGAAGCTACTGGGAGAAGATCGTCATGTCGACCCAAGCGCCAATGGTTTTAAATATTCCAATTACAATCTCGATCTTAGCCAGCATCCCGTTGATACCAAGCGGATGAAATCACTCATCAACCTAATCAGTGATAAAGCACAAGTAGAGCAAAAATTACCAATAAGCCAAGGTTGGGGGATTAGCTTTTTACGAAGTTTCGGCTCATTTGTCGCCGCTGCGACCAAGGTTGAAGTAGTTAATAATAAAGTGAACGTATTAGAAATGCATACTGCGGTAGATTGCGGCATTGTGGTAACGCCTGATCGCGTAAAAGCACAAATGGAAGGAGCAATGATTTTTGGTTTATCCATAGCGTTGATGGGAGAAATATCCGTTGAAAATGGCCAAGTTCAGCAAACTAACTTCCATGATTATCCCGTTACGCGAATGAACCAAGTCCCTGAGCTACATGTTCACTTAGTTGAATCTGATGCTCCTCCAGGTGGTATTGGCGAACCCGGTGTTCCGCCAGTAATACCAAGTATTACTAATGCAATTTACCACGCCAGTAAAACCCGTATTAGAGATCTTCCGGTGAATAAGGTATTTACCGTATAACAGCAGAGTCGTTAATTTAGCTGGAAAAACAGCTCACTACCGGCGTAAACCTAGGTAGCATGCTTAAACTCAAATTAAGCATGCTATATTCCACTAACTTATATTAAATGAGAATTATTTCTAAAATTGTTATCGTACAAAATTGTGCTACCTTTAATCTATTCAGGAACGAAGATTTAAAAATTATGGAGAATTTACAATGCCTTCGCAAACCCTATCCATCAGACGTAAGTTATTAATTTTATTAGCCGCCGTTATCTTGGCTTTAACACTTTTATTAACGACAACCAGTTACTTTAATAATCAAATCACTCAGCTTGAACAGTTAAAACACAACGTTCAACAACTCAACATATACTCACTACAACTGCGTAGAAATGAAAAAGATTTTTTCCTTCGTAAGGATATGAAGTATTTCGAAAAATTTTCGAATAATTACCAAAAACTCACACTATTAATTAATGATATAGAGCAGCAAAATACACGTATAAATGCCGGCATTCAAAGTGAAAAACTCGCGCAATCATTTGCAAGTTACCAAGATAAATTTAGTCAGCTTAGCGAACTAATGGCAATTAAAGGCTTAAACAAAGACTCTGGGGAATATGGGCAATTACGCGCTGCCACGCATGAATTAGAGCAAGGCTTTAAATCCCAAGTAGATCTAGCCAGCCAAGTGATTTTGTTAACGATGCGCAGACATGAAAAGGATTACATGCTCCGTAATGATGAAAGTTATCTAATTAAATTAACTCATGCTATTACTGAGTTAAGCCTGCGTTTTACTGATAATTCAGCAATAACTCAACTGATCAATAATTATCAAAATGCTATCAATACTTATGCAGCCATTAATAAACAAATAGGATTAACGCCAACTGAAGGAGTTACTGGCGAAATGCGCGCAGCCACACACAATGCTGAGAGCATTTTAAAAAGCTCAGTCACTCGTGCTACTGAGCATATAGAAAGCAAAGAAAACCTAGCCACATTGATTTCTTTTAGCTTGTTTTTGCTGATATCAGCAGCGCTAGCGACCTTCATATTCAAATTAATCAACATTGTTATTTTACCGATCAAAAATGCGGTAAATAGTATTGAGGCGCTGGTAAAGGGCAGGGATTTTTCCTTACAAATTCCCAAAGAAACTGACGATGAATTTGGTGAGGTGGTAGATGCTGTTAACCGCTTTATTCAATTCACCCATAAAATGAATCTCGCAGTTGAAGATCTTCAAAGTGTGAGCATGCAAGTAGAGAAAAATGCCCAACTGACCGAGACTAGCCTTGTTGAGCAATCAGCTCAATGTGAACAAGTTTCTACAGCAACTATCCAACTTGAAGCCAGCGCTTTAGAAATCGCACAAAATATTCAACTGACAACAGATACCGCACAACAAATATCTGCGCAAGTTTCAGTAAATAAATCACAGCTTGATAAACTTTCTACATCACTGTCAGGTAACGCTGATGAACTGGTCAATTCTTCTAGTGATATCAGTTTATTGGAAGAAAAGTGCCAATCTATTAGTGGCTTTATCACTGAAATCAAAAGTATTGCTGAGCAAACCAATTTACTAGCATTAAACGCTGCCATTGAAGCGGCTCGAGCAGGTGAGCAAGGTCGAGGCTTTTCTGTAGTGGCTGATGAAGTGAGATCCCTTGCTGATAGAACGCAACTGTCTACTAATCAAATCACTGAAATAATTAATGAACTGCAATCTTTAACTGCACATGCGGTCACCAATGTTGAAAGATGCAAAGATACTAGCCTAGCTAACTTGCAACATATTGATACTTCATGCGCGACCTTGTCACAAGTTATGGATTACGTTGAAACGATTAATCAAATGACAGTAACAATATCTGGAGCAACGCAAGAGCAAACTGCAGCCATCCATGAAATTGCCATCAGTATTACTAATATTAAAGATCAGAATAACCAGCTGCTTGGACAAGCAAGATCCAGTGTTAGCAACTGCTCTTTAGCGAATGAAAAAACCTACAAACTGCTCTCATATAAGCTGAGCTGATAACAGCAATCAAGATACATTAAGCTAGTAGCCCTAAGGCAGAGTAGTTACTCGGTAACTACTCTGCCTTTTTACTTTCTTCGCCGAACGACACTTGAATGACTGTGCCTTGGTCACTACTTACCTTCAGCTGCCAGCCTTGATGTTCGCACAGCCGCTTAACAATGGATAAACCAAAACCATAACCGGTACTTTGGCTGCCCTTTACCGCATGTTCCGTTACTTTATCGGCAATATCTGCTTCAATACCTGAGCCGGTATCAGCAATCACCAAACAATTATCAACATAACTAATATTGACCTCACCTGCATCAGTATATTGAAAGGCATTACCAATCAAGTTATCTAGCAAGACCTTTAACATGCCTGGCTGCACATATACTTGGCAATCAGTATTATCCTGCACGACTACGTCAACTACCTTATTATTGAGTAAATAACTGTGATCAATGACCGACTGCTCAACAAGTGCTATTAACTTCACTGAGGATTTTTCTACTTTGGTATGCTCCTCGCGCGCTAATGATAATAAAGTCACCACCGTTTGTTCCATCTGCACACTGGCATCACTGATACGCTTGAGCACTGAATCTGTTGCCGTTTTATCTTCACTGTCATTCTGCTGACTATTGCTTTGATAAACCTCGACCGCATTTTTAATGATGGCAACAGGTGTGCGCAACTCATGACTAACATCCCGAGTAAAATTCTTCTCTCGAGATAATGCTTGTTTATTGCGCGCCATACTCTGCTCTAACGTACTCGCCAAAATACCAATTTCATTATTGGGAAAGTCTTGAGCAAATTGCTCTGGAACATCTTCAAGGGCTGCACCATCAACTAAATCTGCCAGTTGCTGCAATGGCTTAGCCGTCTTACGTCCTAAAAACCAAGCAATTGAGCAAGCAAGAAAAATTAAAATTAGGCATAAAACTGACATAAACTTTAGCAGTACACCGGTAATCGGTCGTACAACCAACATGGCACTGACTTCAGCTAGGAGATATGTTTGCTCTACTTGCGGCAGTTTATATAAATGATAATGTTTACCTTGTTCACCATAAAATTCGCCACGGCGAGGCTCTTGCAGAAGTTGTGTTTTTATCGGCTCGGGTAACTCATCCATTGAGAAATATAACGCCATATAGCTGTTTCTAGCTTCAGGCCAAGTCCCCGTTTGTGCAAAACTTTGATGTAGAAATTGTGCTTCTTGCTCCATGGTGTTGTAGATAAAGGTATCCTCTATATCGTACATCAGCAAAAAACTCATCGCGCTGTATATCAACGACAATATTAAGGTGAAGATACAGAATTGCGCAACAATACGCCTGCTTAAACTATGGTACTTCTTGTTATTTTTATTTACCCGTTTTGTTGGCTTTTTCATGACTAATCCTCTTCACCAATGTCTAACACAAAGCCAACTCCGTGACGGGTTTTTAGCATGGCAAAAGTAAAAGGTTTATCCAATACATTACGTAACTGATATATGTGCGAACGTAACGCGTCAGACTCTGTTGGTTCATCACCCCAAAGCTTTTGTGAGAGTTGAGAGCGACTAACAACTTGCGGGTAAGCTTCCATTAATACCGTTAAAATCCGATAGCCCATAGTGTGTAAGTTTAGTGGCTGACCATCTCGCTTAACGGTTTCTAATTTTCGGTTTAATGCTAAGGGGCCAATATTCATCACATCATCAGACTGCAATAAGTGCCGCCTAGATAAAGCTAAACAGCGAACTTCTAATTCTTGTAATGAAAAAGGTTTAGTTAAATAGTCATCAGCACCAACAGTAAAACCGGCAACCTTATCATCAATGCTATCTCGCGCAGTTAGCATCAATATTGGAATATGCCTACTGGCTTTCGCTCTTAATTGCTCGCAGACCGCTAAACCATCAATAATGGGTAAGTTTAAATCTAAGATAACCAGATCATAATGATTATTAAGCGCTAACTCTAAGCCCTGCTGACCTTGCGTAGCAAAATCTAACACATGGCCTTTCCCTTCTAAGTAGTCGGCAATATTACGAGCAATATTTAACTGGTCTTCAACTACCAAGATTTGTAATGAATTATTTGTCATGCTTTTTACCGTTAAGCGTTTGCGGATTTACTAATACCTACTTGGAATAAACCATTGCAGCGAGAAATTAAAACTTAAAGTTTGACGAACCTTCTAGAATATAAGGCTCGTCATATAAGCTGCTAATTTATCAGGGTTAACTAGTCAATTACTATAGTGTTTTTAACATTTCTAATGCGGGCTGATAATCTGGCTTAGTTTCTAATAAAGCATTTATCGTTTCCTTCGCTAAAGCATTTCGACCAAGTTTTTGCTGTGCGCTGGCAATTTTCAAATCTAACATTGGACTTTTAATCGCCGGTTTAGCCACCATCATTAAATTTAAAGCGTGTTCAGTTTGCTCAGTTGATTGCGCAATTTTTAAATAATAAAAACCATACATTCCCACCAATGCCAAATGATAGTCTTGCTCATTGGCTTGTAAGTTTGCTATCACACTATCGTCACCAGCAAGTAATTTTGCCACTTGTGCCAAGGTTTTATCGTCTCTTGAAGGTGCTAATTGCACCGGTTCCATACCTAAACTTGCCACCAGCGCCGTTGCAACGCCTGTGGTAGACGTTGGGTTTTGGCCGGTAATGAGCCTGCCATCAACAGCAACGTGACTTAGCATAATATCACTCGCTTGGAACTTGCCACCGCGTTCAATTAACTTATCTTCTAATTTAAAATCAAACTTGGCTAACCACTTTTGACCAAATAACTGCTCTTCTGTATTGGTAAAGCCATTAATAGCCTTATTTGCCACCAGATAACTTCCATCATTAAGTTTTACATCGACTAAAGCTGCTGGACCATGACAGACAGCTGCAACACTGCCTTGTTGTTGGTAAATATCAGCAATTAAGCGCTGGAGAGCTTTATCTTTTGGTAAATCAAACATCGCACCTTTGCCGCCAACGACAAAAACCGCAGCATAATTTTTCGCTTCAAGGGTCTGCATCGCTAAAGTGTTATGCAACTTCGACATAATGGCACTATCAGCTAACACCTTAGCATTGTACTCAGCCTTAGCATCATATTTATCGGCTTCGACTTTGCCACCTTTTGGACTAGCAACATCTACAGCTAAACCGTTAGCTTTAAACACTAAATACGCTTTAGAAAATTCATCAAACTCATAACCTGGCGTTTTTTCACCTTGTTGCTGGCCGTAACCACTTACCACCATCAGCACTTTTTTGCTCGATGTCGATTCAGCTTTTACCGGCAAGCTTGCCAGCACACACATCATGAGTATTACGCTGGTGAACATAATGGTCATAGAATTCATTATTTGTTGGGTTTTATTTTTCATCACAATCTCACTTATCAATCACATCTTATTGTGATTACTAGCATCTCAAGTTAGTTGTGAAATAACTGTGAAATGCTAGTAGCTATTAATTTTAATTTTAGTTTTATTCAGCCAATAGTTCTCGAATGGAGCTATGTAAACTAGCTCTGCTTGCCATGACACCCAGTGAAATAACCGTCACTAAAATAATAAACAAGGTGAACGTTAGCCAAGCAAAATCTGGCTGATAGTTTAGTGAAAATTGTGATTGATAAATCAGCACACCCGCGAGGTAAGTACCTACTATTGCACCACAAGCTGCAATAAGTGCAGTAATCAACCACTCGATGATATTTAACTTTAAACAAGTTAACTTATTAAAACCAAAGCTCATAATGATGCTATTTTTCCGCTTTTCATTCGCTTCAACAGCGTTAATAGACGCTAAAATCACTATCGCTGCTAATAAAATGATTAACGCTGAAAAGCCGGCAATCACTTTACTCACCATAGCCAAAATAGTATCGAAGTATTCAGTCATTTGTTGCAGCGACACCATACGTAAGGTCGGAAATTTCTGCCACAATTCAGCTAATAAGGGTTGTTGCAATTCATTCACTTCAATACTTGCCATAGCGTAATGATTGGCTTGGATATGGTTAATTGCCGCTTGTGGCATCTGCACCCAGAACGTAATCGAACCATTGCCTGGTTTAAATTCATGACTGGCAGCGATAACAAAGCGATAAGGCTTGCCTGCAATAGAAAAAGTCAATTCATCGCCAAGCACAAGACCAATATCAGTAAGCACTTCTTGCTCTACTGAAATTTGTTGCCAATCAGCTGTACCTTGTTGCCACCATTGCCCAGCAACCACTTGGTTATTATTAGGTATTTGTTCATTCCAGTGCATTCTAATTTCACGAGAAAAAGTCGCTAAGCTATCACTTGGCTTGTCTGTATACTCCGCCAGTGGTAGTTGATTTACCTTGATTAACTTGGCTTGCAAATAATGCTTAGCTTGGCGAACTTTTATATCGTTTTCACTGGCCCAACGTTCTAAGTAATCCAGCTGTTCAATGGTCGCTTGCGAAACCATTAAATTACCATCATGTTCTCGTTGATATGAAGACATGGTATCGCCCAAATCACGCATTAACATTAAGGTGAATAGCAGTAAAAATGCTGACAAGCCAACACCAAGAATTTGAGTACTTTTACTTACCAGTCGCTGTCTCATCATAAAGAAAACAAAAGGTAATAAACCTGACAGGTTTTTAGTGAGTTTTTCGCCTAGCGTTAATACCAACCAACTCAGTGCCAATATCAATAATATGGTAGTAGCCATTGCGGTAACTAACATCATGGTTAACAAGGCATTATCTGAATACACCAGAATCACCACCATTAAAACCACCACAGTAGCCAGTTTTTGCAAATACATTTTTTGCTGCGCTTTAGCTCGAACAAATAATTGACCAACACTGGTATTTAATAATGAATACCAAACGGGTAAATAAAATAACGCAAAAATTAAACTCACAAATGCCACGGTTTTTACACTAAGCGCATAGTGCCATTGCCAAGTTAAGTTAGGAAAACTATCGGCTAAGTATTGAATGATGAGTCCATGACTGGCAGCGGCAAGTAATATAGAAAGCGGTAGTAATAATGCCAATGAAATTAACCATTTCAGCAATGAAACCACTAAACCCGCATGCTTAGACGCCCCTAAGCTCATGCACACTGCTGAAAAATATTGCTCTTTGCTTTGTTGTTTTAACGATAGCTGCTCAATGGCAATAGCTGCCATGAAGAATAAAATAATCGAAGCAAGCCCTAAAAAGTTTTCGGTTCGTTGCCAAAATGAAGCCAATGGGTGATTACCCTGCTTGTGTATCAAGTCCGCTGCCGGTAAGTTTTGCTGCTGCCAAGCTGCTAAACCCGCTAAGTCGCCTTCAGCGATTGCCAATAGATATCTATATTGAATAAGGTTTTCACTAAAATTTAGCTTAGCCATATCATTGATATTTATCATGGCGCGCATATCAACATTATGACCTTCCATCAGTCTGTCTGGCTCATGACTAAGGATCTTACCGACCACAAAATCATGCTCCGCAATTGTTACCACATCGCCGATAGCTAACTTAAAACTGGCAAATAAGCGGCTATCAAGCCATATTTCTGCTAATTTAGGACCAGCTAAACTTGGTTGGCTCAAACCATCCAGAGATGAAGCCGTTGATAACTCACCTTGCAGTGGGTAGTTATTTGCTACGCCTTTTAAACTGATATATTGCCAATTATCGTTATGACTAAAGTTAATTTTAATTTGTTGAGTAGCGACCACTTCATCAACCAAACGGCTCAATTGGTGATGCTGCTCAGAGGATAACTGCTGGCGTTGGCTGATTAATGCATCTGCACCCAATAAGCCTTGTAAGTTCTGCGTGAGATATTGTTGAACACTTTGGCTAGATTGGCTTAACGCTAACATAAAAACCAATAGTACTAATTGAGTCCAACGTAATAACCTTTGTTGGGGCAAGTGATATTCTTGTCGATAAAATTGCCAAGCAAGCTTTGCTTTTTCAACTAACATACGGCCTCCACTGCTACTGTTGTTGTATTGCCAGTAGTCGAAAGAGCTGATATTTCGGTATTTTTAGTTAACTTACCATTGCCTAAACGATAAACATGCTGCGCCTTATCGGCTAATGCTTGGCTATGAGTCACCATCACCAAAGCAGCATTACTGTCTCGGCAACAATCAAATAATATGTCGGCAATATCATTGGCACTTTTTTCATCTAAATTACCCGTTGGCTCATCAGCAAAAATAAACTTAGGCGCAAATACTAACGCACGGGCAATTGCGACACGTTGCTGCTCTCCACCACTTAACGCTGTTGGCGTATGATGATAGCGTTCTTGTAAACCAACCTTATCTAACATCTGCTTAGCTTTTTTGATTGCTGCTTTATCGCCGCGCAATTTTAACGGCAAAGCAACATTATTCAGTGCGGTTAATTCTGGTAATAGATGAAATTGCTGAAAGATAAAACCAATCTCTGATCGCATTGAATCAAGACTAGCTGACTGTTGCAGATCTTGTTTAGCTACATCATTTTCGCTGTACTGCTTTAGATAAACGCCCTGCCCTGAGCTTGGCTGTTCAAGACCTGAGATCAACATTAACAAACTCGACTTCCCAGCACCTGAAGGACCGGTAATAGCATATGACTGCCCCTGCTCAATCGTGAGGTTCAGTTGTTGAAAAAGCGTTACTTCTGAATTATTGAGCGTGAATGCTTGGCTTATATTTTTTAATTGGATTGCGCTGGACATAACTTGTTGCCTCAAAAGTTGCAAAATTGCATGATTTCTTCGATGACAACAAGTTTATAAAGTAGTGTGTGAAATCAATGTGAAATAGCTTGGCCACCTTTTCAGAAAAGCTTCGCAAAGAAATTCCATAAAAGATTTCACATGAGTGCTGCTGTTATTCGTTTTCCGTTATCTACTGAGGTTAAACAAGCGACGCTCAAGCACAAAGCCCATAATACCACTAGCAAACAACAATACGCCTAACACCTGTAACCAGGCATTAATTGCTCTAGGTTGTTTATTTATGATGTGATCCATTCTCTCATAAAGTCGTCTACCGCCTTCAACTTTTACATCAAAGAAACCACCGCGATTCTCATCTGATAAAAGCACATCAAGATCACTTCGCTGTGCCATAGCAACTTTGGTTTTTCGCATCTGCATGCCATGAGCTCTGGGGTCGGTACTGTCAATTAAATCACCCCAGTGAGTAAAAACATTTATCGGTTCACCGGCTAAGACTATGCCTGAAGAGCGATATTCATATTGAGTTTCATTAAATACCTGCTTCGCGTAACCAAGATAAAATAGCGTCACCGAGAGCACAATCAACGTACTGGCAAGATAAAGCATATTGCGCTGTTTATTGAGCTGTTTACTGGTTGCTTGTTTATATAATTGCTCAATGTCACTGATCACTAATAAGTTGGCTTTGATATAGCTAGCTTCTAATGGCTCAATAAATTGCGCTACCGTTAATGCAAAAGCACTAAGCAACTTTCTAAACACCTCATTCGATGGTAACGACTTATCATTTTCTAATTTAGATAAGTATGATTGCTCAATCCCGGCTAGCTCTGCTAATTCAGGTTGACTCAATGATTTTTCTGCACGTAATTTTTTTAACTGTTCACCTAAGGTCATTGATGCGCCCATGGCTAACTCCTTGCTATTTTTTACTGTAAATTGTTTAGAAGATAATTCAGCTTTTCAGCTAAATCATTAAACAAAGCGCCGGCAGCTCCGTACTTATTTTAATAACAAGGTAAACACCATTATTATTGAACAAGCCAGGGTATTCTTGGCTATTCCTACAAAAATAACTAGCTGAATATCTATGAATATCGCGCTATATCAGTGAATATTAACAAAATCGCCTTATCTTTGAGCAAGTTTTCTTTACAAGCATAATAACGCGATTAGCTAACGGCTATCAGCTTCACTTCTCAACATTACCGTCAATTTCTGCCTTAGCCTTGCTCAATGAGTAAACTTTCACTGGGAAAAATAATATTTATGCAATACTAATGGTTGACAAAATAGTCAATTTGATTGAACATATGGCCATCTAAACACCTAAACATCCGAAATTTTAAAAGAAGATATATTTTGACTACGCAATCAGAACTACAAACTAGGTACAATGATATTTATCGAGGTGTTTACTTTATTGGCACTACACCGCCTAAAAGTGACACCCCTCTAGATAAAGTCAGTGAAATTGCCGAGAAACTACTAGAGCGTGTCAGTGATATCGATGTTGACGGTTTGATTGTTTATGACATTCAAGATGAAAATTCACGTATTAGTAAGCCAAGACCTTTCCCTTTTAAATCGACCCATGACACTAGACTTTATTCGTCTTTATTGAATAAAAAATCAACTCGACCGGTGATTACCTATAAAAGTGTTGTGCAATCAAATATTGAAGATTTTAATCAATGGGCTGATGAAGCGTGGCAGGACTATGGCGTTAAAGATGTTGTCTTAGTGGGCAGCCCTTCAAAAGATAATCAAATTTCTTTGCCGTTAGCTGGCGCATATAAAGCATTAGTGGACAATCAACATGATTTCTTTATTGGTGGTGTGACTATTGCTGAGCGCCATGCCAGTAAGAGAAACGAACATGAACGTCTAATTTCAAAACATCAACAAGGCTGTAGTTTCTTTATTTCACAAGCGATATACAACCCACAAGCCACCATTGATTTATTGACCCGTTATGCCATTGAGTGTCAAAAACAAGGGTTAAAACCGCAGCGTTTGATCTTAACCTTCTCTCCTTGTGGTAGTAAGAAAACCTTAGAATTTATCGAATGGCTAGGAGTAAATGTTCCGGAAGCAACTAGCTTACGTATCTTAAATGCAGAGAATCCATTGCATGAATCAATGCAAAATTGCGTAAAAAGCTTACAGCAAATTCTTGATGCTATACAGCCTTATGACTTACCGCTAGGTTTAAACATTGAAAGTTTAACCAATCGAAAAGAAGAAATAGATGGTTCAATCTTACTGTATAAATTACTGCGCTCAAAAATGGATAACTACCTAGCTGAAAAAGAACTCGCCTCGCTAAGCAAACGCTAAGCAAACGCTAAGCAAACGCTAAGCAGCAGTTTACCATCAAACACTTCAAAGCCAGTTTACCTTGTAAACTGGCTTTTTTACCTCTATACAGCAGGGCTTCTCGCTGCTAGTGATATTTGTTACCATAGCTAAACCACGATATTTCGCGCATTCAAACCTTGATGACGCTATTGCTATGGATAACTAGCCATGTCTGCTGATATAAAAGAGTTTTTAGCTGATCCACAACTATTACTAAACGCCGTCGGTGAAGGTGTTTATGGCTTTGACAAAGAAGGTAAGGCTGTTTTTGTCAATCCGGCATCTGAGCTGATGACAGGGTGGAAAGCCGATGAGTTATTAGGAAAAAATATTCATCAATATCATCACCATAGCCATGCTAACGGCGATCATTACCCTTCGGATGAATGTAATATTTACAATACCATGCGTGATGGCGTTGAACGTAAAATTACTGATGAAGTGTTTTGGCGTAAAGATGGCAGCAGCTTTCCGGTCGAGTATACCTCGACCCCCGTTTATAAAGCGGGAGAATTAATTGGTGCAGTCGCGGTATTTCGTGACGTTAGCCAACAACGGTTAGCAGAAAGTAATCTAAGATCGGCATTACAAAAAGTACAGGATCTGACCGAGAAACTACAAGCTGAAAATAGTTACCTACAAGATGAGATTAACGAAAACTGGCATGGCTCAGGGCTAGAAGGCAACAGCCCGGCATTTATGGCGATGCTGCAACAAATAAAACTGGTCGCTAGAACCGACAGTACGGTATTAATCCTCGGTGAAAATGGCACGGGTAAAGAGCTGGTCGCCCGTAATTTACATTTGTTAAGTCAGCGAAAAGATACCCCGTTAGTTAAGGTCAACTGCGCGGCCTTTTCTGCGAGTTTATTAGAGTCTGAGTTATTTGGTCATGAAAAAGGCGCTTTTACCGGGGCAAGTGAACGCCGTAAAGGCCGCTTTGAACTTGCTGATAAAGGCACGCTATTTTTAGATGAGATTGGTGAGTTGTCACCTGACGCACAAACAAAATTACTCAGAGTATTGCAAGAACGAGAATTTGAGCGTGTCGGCGGTAGTAAAACAATTAAGGTTGATATCCGTATTATTGCTGCAACTAACCAAGATTTATTAACTATGGTTGAGCAAGGTAAGTTTCGTATGGACTTATATTACCGATTGAATGTATTCCCGATTACCATGCCAACCTTAAGAGAGCGTATCGAAGATATTCCTTTATTATGCCACAGCATTATTAGGCAGCTTAATCAAAAGCTTAACAAAGATATTCAGGGCATCAGTAAGTTTAGCCTCAACAAACTCACCAGTTATCATTGGCCTGGTAACATTCGTGAATTACAAAATATCTTAGAACGCGAGGTGATTCTTTCAACCTCGCGCACCTTAAATATTCAGCAAAAATTTTCTAATAACCAAGTATCCAAGCAAAGTGCCGCTAAGCCGCTGGCTGAAATAGAAAAAGCCTACATCATCGAAATATTAAATGAACAAGATTGGCAAATTGGTGGCGAGCAAGGTGCTGCCAAGGTACTTGGTTTACCTGATAGTACCTTACGTTCAAGAATGAAAAAACTATCCATTAAACGTCAGCGCTAAACTAGCGAAATAAAATACCTCTCACGAAACCACGATATGTCACGTCGACACGATATATCGTGGAAAACCATCAGCCAACAAAACAAAAAACCCTTTAAAAGCAAAAGCTTAAAACCTGTAGTTTTTGGCATAATCCTTGATATTACTCAGCTAAGTAGTAACTTTAGTCCTGTAGTAATGTATGAAATTTAATATCAATGAAGAGCAACTCATCATCAAACCTTATAAATCGCCAACATCGATTTATGTGCGCGAACAAAAAGGTTTTTATCAAAAAATACGTCGTTACATTAATTGGTTGTTAATGTTTATATTTATCGCGCTACCTTTTGTGCAATTTAATGATCAACAAGCGATTTTATTAGATGTCGTTAAACAAGAGTTTAGAATATTCAACTTCACTTTTTGGCCTCAAGATTTTATCTTGCTAGCTGGCATCTTTATGGTGGCGGCTTTTGGGCTTTTTTTTATTACCACCTGGATTGGTCGAGTATGGTGTGGCTATGTGTGCCCACAAACGGTTTGGACTCTCGCCTATGTTTGGGTAGAGCATAGAATAGAAGGATCGCGTAACAAGCGAATAAAATTAGATAACTCTCCTTGGAGCGCCAGTAAAGTAACTAAGAAAGTTACCAAGCATCTGATTTGGCAACTGATGTCACTCTTTACCGCCACCACCTTTATTTCTTACTTTGTACCAGTCAGTGAACTGTATAGCGGCATGATCACCTTTGGTTGGAGTGGCGCAGTTACTTTCTGGGTACTATTTTTTGCCATTGCCACTTATGGTAATGCTGGCTGGATGCGTGAACATGTCTGCCTGCATTTTTGTCCTTATTCTCGCTTTCAATCAGCCATGTTTGATAAGAATACGTTATTGGTCGCTTATGATAGCAAGCGTGGTGAAAACAGAGGCCCGCGCAAACGAAAAGATGATGCCAAAGCTAAAGGTCTCGGCGACTGTGTTGATTGTAACTTGTGTGTCGATGTTTGCCCTGCAGGTATCGATATTCGAAATGGCATTCAATACGAATGCATTAACTGTGGTTTATGTATCGATGCCTGTGATCAAACCATGAAAAAATTTAATTATCCCAAGGGGCTAATTAGTTACACCAGCGAGCAACAACTTGCCGGTAAACCAACAAATAGATTTAATATAAAGCTCATCTCTTATGGCAGCTTAAGCATTTTATTTGTCGTGCTGCTTGGTTTTTGGTTTAGTCAACGCATACCTTTAGAAGCAAATATCATTCGTGACAGAAATGCCTTATATCGTGTTAATTATCAAGGTATTGTAGAAAATACTTACACCTTAAAAATTCTTAACAAAACTCAACAGCCGCTGCATTTCTATATTAATGCAACTAATTTAGCCAACGCTGACATAACCCTACCGAAGAACTTATTAATCGGTGCAGGCGTTATGGAAGAAGTGCCAGTAACGGTCAGTATTGATGGTTATGATTTAAAGGATAAAATTACTAAGTTTAGTTTTATTATTCAATCAGTTGAACAGCCTGACATCATGCTAGAAAAAAACACCATGTTCTTTAAAAATTAGGGCTGCAAAATGATTACTCAAACCTCAATAGAGACCACAGCCTCAACACAGCAGTTTTATTTAAATGGCACTGGCATCGTTAACGATGAACCAGAAACCATTAATAAAATACCGGGGAATCGCGCGGTTTGGGTGGGTATTTTCGCCGAAATGACTGAGTTTGCGCTGTTTTTCTTGGTTTATTTTATTGCTAAAGCGCATTACCCTGAAGAGTTTAATCAAGGACCATTAAAGTTAAATACCTTAGCTGGCATGTTAAATACCTTTGCACTTATCAGCAGTAGTTATTTTGTTGCCAAAGCATTAGCTGAAATTAGGCTTAATAACCCAGAGAAAAGCATCACTTGGCTATGGCGCGCAGTATTTTGCGGAGGCCTCTATTTAGTTATCAAAATATGGGAATATCATTGGAATATTGATCAGGGCATAACCACCAATACCAATAATTTTTATACCGTATATTACTATCTGACCTTTAATCATTTATTACATGTGTTTTGGGCTAGCGGCAGCTTGTTGTGGGCAATTCGTCAGCTAAAGTTTGGCAATTACACCCAGCAACACCACATTGGCTTCACCGCTATTGCCTGTTACTGGCATATGGTTGATTTAGCTTGGGTCATCATTTTCCCATTACTTTACGTACTAAGATAAGGGGATATTTATGACTAAATCCGTAGCAACGTTTAATACCTTAGATGCTTCTTGGCTATTGCTGATGCTAGTGACATCAGCCAATGCTTTTATTGCAGAAACGGCTGAGCCTAGCTTAGCGATTACCGCATTAATTTGTGGTTCAATCGCCTTTAAAGGCCGGCGTATCATGGACTATTTTATGGAGCTAAATCATGCCAACAGCACAATTCAGTTTTTCATGCGCAGCTACTTCCATGTTTTTCAGGCATTAATATTTTTAAGCGATTTATTTGCTGAAGAACTAGCGCAAATAACGTCACTTTAAGTACTTCATACTGCTTACCGCTAACTTTTAAGTTGTTGTTTATTCGCTATTTAGCTATGGTTGAATTAATCTATTTTTAGGGTTAACTAAACCAAGCTTCTAGGGAACAGCAATGAGCGAAACGTTAGGCATTATCAACCAGTTAAAAAAGCAGTTAGCACAATCTGTCATTGGTCAACAGCACATGGTGGAAACACTACTTATCTCACTGCTGACCAATGGTAATGTTTTATTGGAAGGTTTACCCGGTACCGCAAAAACTCGTTCGATTAAAGCATTAGCTAAAGCACTATCTGTTGACCTTGGCCGCGTACAGTTTACCCCGGATTTATTACCTTCTGATGTTACCGGTACCGAGGTTTACCAAGAAGTTGATGGTAAGCCTACCCTAACCTTTCAACAAGGCCCTGTTTTTAATAACCTGCTCTTAGCCGATGAAATTAATCGCTCGCCAGCAAAAGTACAGGCTGCCTTACTTGAAGCGATGGAAGAAAGACAAATTACTGTTGCCGGTAAAACCTACAAATTACCCGAACTATTTATGGTACTTGCCACGCAAAACCCCGTTGAGCAAGAAGGGACTTACCCGCTTCCTGAAGCGCAAATGGATAGGTTTATTATGAAAATAAATCTTGATTACCCAGACGGCGCGTCAGAAAAAGATATTGTTAAGCTAGTGCGCAGTGAAAGCAAACCTGCCACTGAAACGTTTGAGCCTATCGACCCAAAATGCATTTTTGATGCCCGTAAAGAAGTTGACGATCTTCATTGTGATGATGCCGTACTTGATTACATGGTGGCAATTATTATGGCCACCCGTACGCCAGAAGTTTACCCTGAATCTAACTTAGCCAAGTGGATAAAAGTAGGTTCAAGCCCAAGAGCGACACTTGCCTTAGATAAAAGTGCTCGTGCGATGGCTTGGTTAAACGGCAAAGAATTTGTTGACCCTGATGATGTAAGGCAAGTGGTACACGCGGTCTTAAGACACAGACTGATTTTAACTTACGAAGCCTTAGCCAGTGGCATCAGTGCCGACCAAGTAATTGATGAAATATTAGCAAACGTTGTCGTTGTTTAAGTTGTCGACTTTTCACTAAGTGAGCACGAAATGAGTGATAATTCACAGTTAGACCCTGATATGTATACCAGTGTTGATGCCTTGCAACGCTTGCAGTTTGCTGCCAAAGGTTTTGCTTTTAATAGCTTACAACCGATAAATAGTATTTTAGCGGGGAAAAACATCAGTAAACTGAGAGGTAGAGGCTTAAATTTTGAAGAAATGCGCCAATACCAACGCGGTGATGATATTCGTACCATGGATTGGAAAGTTACCATGCGTACTGGAAAGCCCCATGTAAAAGTTTATACCGAAGAAAAAGAGCGCAGTGTCTTTTTACTGGTTGATCAGCGCCAATCGATGTTTTTTGGCAGCAAGAAAAAAATGAAATCAGTTATCGCTGCCGAAGTCGCGACCTTAATCGCTTGGCAAGTCATTGATAGCACCGACCGAATTGGTGCCATTGTCTTTAATGATACTGATGCAGTAACGCTAATGCCACAACGCAGTCACTTACAAGTTATTAAAATTATCGGTGAAATCACTAAGCAAAATCAAGCCCTTAAAACAGGCGTTACCAGTGCTGAACATCAAGTATCATTAGAGCATATGTTTACCCAAGCATTACGCATTGCCGGTCATGACGCGCTAGTGATCCTCATTGGCGATGGTTATGGTTGGAATGATCGCTGCGGCGAATACGTGAAAAAACTTAGCCAACACAATGACTTTATTATGTGTCATGTTACCGACCCGCTGGAACATAAATTAGCTGAATTACCACATATGGTGGTCAGTGACGGTAATGTGCAAGTCGAAGTTTCACCTCAAGAGAAAAAGTTGCAGCAAGAGTTTAGCGATAATGTCAAAACCTCTATTGGGTCTTTTACTGAACTTGCCAATCAATACCGTATTCCATTATTACCCTTTAACACGGTTGAAGATGCCGATAAGCAGTTGTGTCGAGCTTTAGGGGTAGATATCTAAATGAGTAATATTAACGATAAATTACTGGCGGCAAAAACTGATAACCCTTTATTGACTTCATTACATGAAATAGCCCAGCCAGCCGAGATTAACTGGTTACCACAAACCTTAGGTTGGCAATTACTGGTATTGTTATTTTTCACTTACTTACTGTATCGCGTTTATTTAGTGATTAAAAAATACCTTAGCAATGCTTATCGCCGCGCAGCGTTAAGTCATTTAGCTGAGCTGCAACTTACCCTTGATGAAAGTAATGAGCTAAAAAAAATCCCACTCATTCTAAGAAAAACGGCATTGTATGGTTACCCTCGCCTGCAAGTTGCTCCCCATTTAGGTAATGCTTGGGAGCTTTGGTTAGATAAAGAGTGCCAAGGTAGTGACTTTTCAGGTCAGCACCGCGGCGTATTAAGTCAACTGGCCTATGCAAAACGACCAAAACTTTCAACACAACAAATTCAAGCAATAAAAGAGCAAGCCATGTTTTGGGTGAAGAACCATCGAGGTGCCCATGATTGAGTTTGCTTATCCTTGGGCATTTACCTTATTGGCTTTACCATTTTTGGTTTACTTTTTTACGCCAAAATACAAAGAACAAAAAGCCTCACTACAAGTCCCTTATTTTCAACGTTTATTAGCCGTAACAGGTAAAGAGCCAACCAAGGGCGCGGTATTATTAAATCGAAACTTGATTCAACGTACCTTATTGGTCATTGGTTGGCTGGCATTAGTAACTGCGGTTGCTAAGCCAGAGTGGTTGGGTGAACCTATTGAGCAGAAAAAATCTGCGCGTGAAATTATGGTGGCGTTAGATTTATCAAACTCCATGTCTGAAAAAGATTTTATCGATGATAACGGTGACAAAGTGAATCGACTAGTCGCCGCCAAGCAGGTACTGACTGAGTTCGCTGCACAACGACAACATGACAGATTAGGACTGATTTTATTTGCCGATGAAGCATATTTACAAGCACCTTTTACCGAAGACATTAGCACTTGGCAGAGTTTACTCAATAGCGTGCAACTAGGTTATGCTGGCTATCAAACCGCGTTTGGTGACGCTATTGGCTTATCCATTGCGATTTTTGAGCGAGCCAACAGTAAGCAAAGAGTGTTAATCCTTCTGACCGACGGCAAAGACACCGGCTCTAAAATGCCGCCAATAAAAGCCGCTGAAATCGCGGCAAAACATGGCATTAAAATTTATACCATTGCGGTAGGAGATCCTAGTAGCAAAGGCCTATATGAAATGGATGTAAAAACCCTTGAACAGGTTGCTAAAATTACCCAAGGTGCCAGCTTTAAAGCCTTAGATAAAAAGCAATTACAAAGTGCTTATCAAGCGATTAACGAGATTGAAGAACAGGAATATGAAACCAAATCATTTCGGCCTCGTAGTAGCTTGCACCATCTTGCATTTGCAGTGTACTTTGCTGCCAACATTTTGTTGGTTATAGGGTTATTAATGGTGCGCTTAGCCAAGCGAGGAGTCACGAATGAGTAGCTTATTTGACTTACTTGATGGTGCAGCAATCTCACAAACCTTTAACTTAGCTCAGCTGGCAAACTTTCACTTTTTACGGCCTTGGTGGCTACTAGCCATTGTGCCATTATTTATTTTCTATCGATCTTTGGTTGAAAAAGATGATGTGCTTAAACAATGGCGCGGGCACATGTCAGATAAAGTCATTGAACATCTTGCGTTAAGGCAACAGCAATCACGAAAGTTTACCCCGAAAAATTTCTTTGCCGCATTTGCCATTATTGGCACCTTAGTCATGGCAGGACCAAGCTGGACTAAAAAAGCTTCGCCATTTTTTGTTGATGAATCGGTTTTAGTGATTGCTTTAGATGTTTCTGCATCTATGCAAAGTGATGATATTCAGCCATCACGATTAATGCGCGCTAAGCAAAAGATTACTCAGTTACTCGAGTTGCGTGGTGATGCGAAAACCGCGCTAGTGGTTTATGCTGGTAGCGCCCATATTGCTATGCCGATCACCCAAGATAGAGAAATGATCCATCACTTCCTTGATGTCCTTGATACGGGGTTATTGCCGGTACCCGAAAGCTCGCCTCAATCAGTGGTTAAACCGGTAGAGCAGCTACTAGCACAAGCAGAAACCGCCTCAACGGTATTGCTGTTAACGGATAAAACTAATACTGAAGCCATTAATGCCTTTAAAGTGCTATTTGATAAGCAACAAGATCAATTACTGGTTTGGGCGATAGCAGAAAACCCAAACAGTGGCTTAGCCAGTGCAACAGGACTAAGCAGCGATACCTTAGCGCAATTATCAAACTTAGCCGCTGTTGGTCATGGTGAATTAATTACCTTTACCCATAACTCTGATGATGTCAGCGATGTAAACCAAGCTATTGATAATAATATGTTTGCTGTGAACGACAAAGCGCAGCCTTGGTATGATCAAGGTTATCCGTTACTGTTTTTACTTATTCCGCTACAAGCTCTATGGTTTAGACGAGGGTGGACATTACAGTGGTAAATAACACCGATAAAAAGACACTGATAAACTCAGCAACTGAAGCATCATCCATTTTTCAGCGTATCAAGCGCTTGCCAAGCACAATGGTGCGCTGGTACCGCGCACACCTAGCGTTATCTATTGCCATCATTATTGGTTTGGTATCACTGGTTATTTATAACAATCAGCAAGCTTTTTGGAACTTATGGTTAACACGTGATCAACAAGGCATGGTCGTGTTAAATCAAGGGAATCCAGCTAAAGCCGCCAGGACATTTATCGATAAAGATTGGATAGCTTATAGCTTTTATGCTGATGGTGATTATCAAAGAGCAGCAAGTATTTATGCGCAATATGAAGGGACACAAGCTAAATTTTCACAAGCCAATGCCTTAGCGCACGCAGGGCAATATTTTACTGCCGCTGAATTATATCAATCAGTGATTGAGCAAGAGCCAAATAATCAACAGGCAATTGAAAACTTGGCGTTAATGGAAAAGATCATTAGTAACTTGAAGAAATCTCCGGGTAAAAAAACATTATCAACGGAAATTGCTGATGGACAAAAATTTGTCAAAGTTGAGAAAAAGCCTAAAAGCAATAATCGCCTACCCTCTCATGCCTTATGGTTAGAGCAGGTACAACAAAACCCGTCAAAGTTCTTACGTAAGAAGTTTCAGCAGGAACA
>CAJXPG010000039.1 GCA_913057925.1 uncultured Colwellia sp.
TAGTACGGTCTCGTGGGCTCGGAGATGTGTATAAGAGACAGGTACGAGAGCTGCTTAGCGAATTAAATATTGGCCGTGTTATCGCTAGACCCTTTGTTGGTGATAGCCCTGAAAATTTTGCGCGTACGGGTAATCGACGAGATTATTCTGTATTACCACCATCACCAACGGTGCTTGATAAAATCTCAAAAGCAGGGACTCATGTGATCAGCGTTGGTAAAATTGCCGACATCTTTGCTCACCAAGGTATTGATGAAAAGACTAAGGCTACAGGCTTAGATGCACTTTTTGATGCCACGTTAACCCATATTAATACCGCGAAAGATAATTCACTTATTTTTACTAACTTGGTGAACTTTGATCAAGACTTCGGTCACCGAAGAGATGCTGTAGGCTACGCCGAAGAGCTTGAAGCATTAGATAAACGTATACCTGAAATGCTTAAGGCAATGGGCAAAGATGATGTGTTATTTTTGACCGCCGATCATGGTTGTGACCCAACTTGGCCTGGTACTGATCATACAAGAGAATATGTGCCTATTATTGCTTACCATCAAAACATTGACTCGGTAAATCTTGGTAACCGCAAAAGTTTTGCTGATTTAGGGCAAACAATTGCTGAGCTATTTAATGTCGAGTCAATGGAATACGGCGATAGTTTCCTTTCAAATCTATATAACAACTAATAAGGTTAAATATTTAATTTTTAAAATATCGACTACACTGTAAAAAATAATAAAAACAAGAATATAAAAATAAAACACAACCCCCTGGGAGATAAAACATGAAAAAGTTTAAACAAAGCGCGCTATCACTGTGTGTGCAAGCATCACTATTGACAAGTGCGGCGAGTATGTCAGCAGGTGCACTGGCGGCAGAGGAAGTAACAAAAGAGAAGGTGGTAGGTGTTGAAGTCATCGAAGTGACCGCCCGTAAACGTACAGAGAATGTAAAAGATGTGCCTATTTCAGTATCAGCACTAACGACAAAGAAACTCGACGTTTTAGGCTCCTCTGGTATGGATGTAAGAGCTTTATCAGCCAAAGTACCTAGCTTATTGATTGAATCTTCATTTGGCCGGACTTTCCCTCGATTTTATATTCGTGGCTTAGGTAATACCGATTTTGATTTACTTGCCTCTCAACCTGTATCATTAATTTACGATGATGTTGTTTTAGAAAATGCGTTAACTAAAGGCATGCCGATGTTCGACTTAGAGCGAGTAGAGGTGCTGCGCGGCCCCCAAGGTACGTTATTTGGACGAAATACCACAGCGGGTATTATTAAAGTACAATCGAAAAAACCAACGCAAGACTTCGATGCATCTGTTTCTGCTTCATACGGCAGTTACGATACAACCGATTTACGTTTAGCTGTTGGTGGTGGTTTAACTGATACTTTATCCGCTCGTGTTGCTTTATTGCAACAAGATAGAGCTGATTGGATTGACAACAAGGCTCCAGGTTTCGAGCAAAATGATCAGCTAGGAGGTTATTCGGAAACAGCTGGACGCCTTCAACTGCTATGGGAGCCGAGTGATAAGTTTTCAGCACTATTTAATTATCATTTCAGAGATGCAGAAGCCGATGCGCGTGTTTTTAGAGCAAATATTATTAAGCCAGGGACCAATGACTTAGTTGATGACTTTGACCGTGAAGTTATTTATCAAGATGCCGCACTGCGTAATGAACAAACTATCGAAATGAATGGCTCAAGCTTAAATTTAGCCTATGATTTTGGTAGTCATACCTTAACCTCTGTAACTGGCTATGAATCTGCTGAAATGTTCTCTGTGGGGGATATTGATGGTGGTTATGGAGCTGCATTTTTAGATGATTATATGGGCCCAGGCTTTATTCCATTCCCATCAGAAACTGGCGCTAAGATGCCCGACCATTCTCAAATTACTCAAGAAGTTCGTTTGTCGAGTAATGATCTTGGACAAATAGATTATCAAGTAGGATTCTTCTACTTTGATGAAGATTTAACAATCCATAATTTAAGCTTTGATACTTTAGGTGGTGGTAATCAAAACGGCATCGCTATACAAAATATGGAAACATCAGCATGGGCTATTTTTGGCTCTGTCGATGTTGAACTTTCAGAGAAGATGAATTTAACGGCAGGTATTCGTTATTCAGATGACGAAAGAACTTGGGATGGCACGTTGGTGCAGTCTCCATTTGGAGCTCCAGGCTTTAGTGAAAATGCCACAGTTGATGATTCACAAGTTAGTGGTGACATCAGCATTAACTATCGCATGAGCGATGAGACCAACCTTTATGGTCGTTTAGCTAAAGGTTACCGTGCGCCAAGTATTCAAGGGCGTAGTTTATTATTTTCCGCCTCGCATACCACAGCTGATTCAGAGTTAGTAACCTCAATTGAAACTGGCTTTAAATCAACTATGGCTGAGAACACGGTACGTATCGACGGTTCAGTATTTTATTATATTGTTGATGATCAACAGTTAACCGCGGTTGGTGGTACTGGTAATGTAGCTAGTTTATTAAATGCTGATAAGGCTGTAGGTTACGGGTTTGAATTAGACTCGGAGTTCTGGGCCACAGATGATTTGGTTTTTGGTGCCAGTTTAAGTTATAACCATACCGAATTGCAGGACGATACTATTTCTGTTGCAGGTTGTGGTGGTGGATGTACCATCACAGATCCTTTAAATAGCGATGGTCGCGTTATCATCGATGGCAACTCGCTTCCACAATCACCAGAGTGGATTGGTAACTTAGATGCGCGTTGGACAAAAGAAATAGGTAATGGTGAGCTTTATGTTTATACCGACTGGTCTTATCGCAGTGAAGTAAGCTTTTTCTTGTATGAGTCTAAAGAGTTTATGGGTGACCCTATAATGGAAGGTGGCCTACGCGTTGGTTATGAGTGGTTTGCAGGTGACGCTGAATATGAAGTCGCTGTTTTTTCAAGAAATATACTTGATGAAGAGAAGCTAACAGGTGCCATTGATTTCAATAACTTAACCGGTTATGTCAATGAACCTCGCTTCTTTGGCATAGAATTTAAAGCTAATTTCTTTTAACGGATTGTTCTGTTAACCCTTAGTTCATCGAAATAAGGGAGTAAGGTTAAATAAATAAAAAAGGGTTAGCGTAATGCTAACCCTTTTTTATAACGTTTAACTTGCTGTTTTAGCGTATTATTGACGTTTCAATAACTACAAAATACTTTCTAAAGTGAGTTCCATCATATCTTTAAAGGTAGTTTCTCGCTCTTCTGCGGTGGTTTGCTCGCCAGTTTTTATATGGTCACTAACCGTTAATACGGTAAGGGCCTTTTTACCGTATTCAGCAGCTGCGCCGTAAAGTCCGGCAGCTTCCATTTCTACTGCTAAGATTCCGTACTTTTCCATGGTGGCAAACATTTCAGGTTGTGGACTATAGAAAAGGTCCGCAGAGAAGATATTACCAACATGAACTTTTTTACCTAGCTTATCGGCAGTCTCGGTAACGCTTTTCAGTAAAGAAAAATCAGCACAAGCGGCAAAATCAATATTATTCAAACGCTGTCTGTTAACATTTGAATCAGTACTTGCTGCCATGCCAATGACAACATCGCGAATTTTGATATCGTCACGTACAGCACCACAAGAGCCAATACGAATGATTTTTTCAACACCGTAATCTTTGAATAATTCGGTAGCGTAGATGGAAGCACTTGGAATGCCCATACCAGAGCCCATCACTGAAATTCGTTTACCTTTGTAGGTACCGGTGTAGCCAAACATGTTACGTACTTGGGTGACGCACTTGGCATCTTCTAGGAAGTTTTCTGCAATAAATTTTGCTCTAAGCGGGTCGCCAGGCATTAATACGGTTTCTGCGAAATCGCCAACGTTGGCTGAAATATGAGGTGTAGACATGAGAGTTATCCTTTTTGGTTAAGTTTAACTCAGTAAGTTTCTAGCCTGGACTTGTGGTCATACTGCTATCAAGGGTGTTTTACTGAAATGGTGTTTAATTTTTACTATGTCATTAAGCTTGATTGAGCTGAATGTAATCAATTCAGCTCAATCAAATTAATTTTAATGCTAACTTGAAAATCGCGCAAGTAGCAAAGATTCATACTGCTTTATTACTGTTTCATTTTAAGTAAGTTTTCTTTTTCTTGTGCTGATAAAAAGCTCATTTGTACAGCATTTCGTTGCAATTGGCTGATTTGTTCATTGGAAAAGCCAAGTACACTTTCTGCAAGCACATATTCGCCCGGTAGTTCAATATTCTCAACAGCAGGATCGTCAGTATTTAAACAAACAAGCAAATCATTTTGCAGGAAGGTTTTTACCGGATGATCGGCGATATCCTTTATTGTGCCTGTTTGATAATTCGAAGTAAGACATGACTCCAAACTAATTTGATGATCGCGCATATAATTCATGAGCTTTTGATCGCTAGCACACGCTACGCCATGACCTATTCGAGTAGCACCAAGCTTTTCAATAGCATGCCAGACACTTTCTGGACCAGCAGCTTCACCGGCATGAACGGTGACATTCAAGCCCGCATCACGAACTTGTGCAAAGTGACTTTCAAATAAGCTTCCTGGGAAGTTGTATTCATCACCTGCAAGGTCGACTGCCACTAAAGCCTCTTTGTAGGCGAGTAGGGCATTTAGCTCAGTTTGACAATGTTCTACACCAAAGGTACGACTTAAGATGCCAATTAAATTGGTTTTAGTGGCAAACTTCTCTTTACCTTGGTTTACCCCTTCAATAATTGCTTCAACTACGCCTTCAATCGGTAGATTGTGAGTCATAGCGATATAATAAGGAGAAAACCTTAATTCAGCGTAATCAATATTTGCATTATAGGCATCTTCGACATTTTCAAAGCCAATGCGAACCACATCATCAAGTGTTTTAAGTACACCTACGCCCCAGTCGAGTTTTTTTAGAAAGGCAATCAGATCCGCTTCACTATCCATTATTTGTACATGAGGTATAAACGCCTCAAAGTTATCTGTAGGTAGTTGAATATTATTTTTTTGGGCTAATTGCCAAATAGTTTTTGGTCGAATATTGCCATCTAAATGGCGATGCAAGTCAACAAGTGGCAGTTGCTTATTAAACATGAAGAAAAGCTCCTAACAGTGCATAGTGTAATGGTTATTGTGTTCATTATAGAACATTATTTTATCAATTTAATTAAAGCGTTATGTTAACTGATATTGGGCAATGGTCAGTTAAATTTCTCGAAAGGTCTCTAGTATATTTTTCTTCAAATACTAGTTGCTTAAAAGAGTCTTCAATGTACTTTGCTTTTGCTTTTGGACTAAAGAGGAAATGGTCAATATAGTCTTTATAGTAGCCACCCCAACAGTCTGAGTTAATTGACGTGGTTGGTGACCAAAGTGCCTCTTGACCTTCGTCATTAAGCGCTTGCCATAAACCTTTATTTTCTGGCAAGTTTGACGCGATGTCTTGAGAGAAGCGACGATTAAAGTCACCTAAAACAATATAGGCGTTATTTTGTGCCGCCTGTGAGTCAATCCAATGCTCTAATGGTTTAATTTGCTTACTTAATTTTTCACAGGCTTCTTTTCGTCTGAACTCTTTATCAGAGCTATTTGGCATCGCATTAACACTCTCTTGATCTAATGGGTTGGTGAAACAACCTGATTTTAAGTGCACCGCTAGTAGGTGTATCGATTGACCATTTTGAGTTAAGGTAATGTCCATACCGTGTCGAACTTTACCAATATCAAGAGCTTTGTACTCAGTGGCTTTTACACTCAAGCCTTTTGATTTTTTGACGGCAACTCCAACACGTTGTACCCAGTCTTTGGTTGAGAAGTAGTAATCATATTCGTCACCAAACACTTTTTTGGCCCAATATTCATTTTCTACTTCTTGTAGCGCAATCACATCAGCATCGAGCTGTTTGGCATAAAAGGCGAGTTTTTGATAATGCTCAGCGGTGCGTTTATTGTATTCATGTGAGCCGAGCCATGCGATATTCCATGAGGCAAGTTTTAGCTCTGTGGCCGGCGTCATAAAGCTGCTAGCGAGTAGCATTGTTACCACAAGGATTGTCAAAATTAATCTTTTCATCACATGTCTCTTATTATTCAATATTTTACTCAAGGTTAGCCGTCTTTGAGCGAAAGTCTGACGACTTGCTCTGACTAACCATGCTGTCGTTATTATCAAATTACCTAACCACTCGGTCAAGTAATTTAAGGGTGCCACATTACACTAGTTTCAATACAACAAACAACAATTATGAAGAAAAATTTACCTAGGTTAATACAGTAAATTTAGTTGGACATCGTTTTAGTTGAGCTAGCAGATAGCCGATTCGAGTTTCAGTATTATTGAGTAAACAAGCAATAACCATAAACCATAAACCCATTCATGGGGCTCAGCATAGGCATGCACCTTTGTGATACTTGCTTTGAGCACTTTTGCAATGGCACTATCTGGTTGTGGTTAGGATACTCTGCGAAAAAAGCTAAAGATGCTGAGGGTTTATTAAAACTAATGGCTAATTTTTACAGCCAATACTTGGTAAGTCTGGGTAAAGTAAACCATTAACTCTAAAAGGTTTGTCTGGGGAGTTGGCATTAAAAGTAACCTTGGTTGCATCAATATATCTAAAGTCACCTGCGGCGTTAAGGTGCCATAAGTTGTTATCTAGTTTTTCATAACAAAAATCACCGGTATCACCATGACTAATAAGTATGGGTTTGTTAATTTTCTTGGCAAGCGCTGCAAATGCTTGTCGGTAAACCGCAAAAGCATCGCATGATTTTAATGATAGATCGCCACAAGCGGGACTATTTATCACTTTACTTTGATAGATATCGGCTTGAAACCCTATGATAAGCGCATCAAAATCTTCTGCTCTGTCAGCAATACTTTCAAGCCATGCTAAATTATTTTTGTCACGTTTGTTTGCTTGTTTAATCGCTTGCTGTTGATTTGATTTGCCAATATAGACCCGGCCATTACTGGTGCCGACGATATGCAAAGTACTTACTGCAAGACGTTTGTTAATCCACAGCTGGTTTTCTTCTTGTGCAGGTTGTGACTCGATATTAGCCAAATTTCGGTTCAATAGTGGTGGGCTCTGGAACATCAACTGTTTTAAAAAAGTAAGTCGCTCTAACTCATCAAAGCTGTGCTCTAACGAACTTCTATCACAGTCAGTCCAGTCGTTATCACCTGGTGTGAAGATTATCTTGCCAGGGGAAACTTGATCTAAAAGTGCTTTATGCTCGCTTAAAAGCGCATTTGTACATGATATGCCGCCACTTTTCATATCGCCAAGATGCATGACCACGCTGGGTCTTTCTTGATTGATAAGTTGATATAAAGAACCTTTACTCCCTTGTAACATCTGCTTTTCTTTGTCGCTATAAGGCGTATCAGCTAAAATAATAACAGTTTGTGCCAATGTACTTACACTAGAAAGCGACAATAATAGCCAGAGTAGGCCTTTGCAGGCTTTTTGAAAAGTGAATACGTTGGAAATCATTACTGGTCCTTTCTATTATTAGAATTGCTAACCTATCTAATGTTGGTGAGTTATGCAAACTTGATTAAACGAACCAACTGGTCAGGTTTTTGCTTTCAAGGTAATAACAGAGTAAAATCTTTTTATTAAGCTTAAAGAGAGATTAAATTATGCAAGTACAAATTGTCGATTATACCGCAAAAGGCGCGGCTGAGAAGTTTGTTAAAAGTTTACACGAAACAGGTTTTGGTGTGCTGATTAACCATCCAGTAAAACAAAGTTTAGTAGAATCTATTTATAATAACTGGCAAGCATTTTTCTTAAGTGAAGAAAAGCATAACTTTGCTTTTGATCCCGAAAAACAAGATGGCTATTTTTCACCAGATATATCAGAGACAGCCAAGGGGCATAGTAAAAAAGATATTAAAGAGTATTACCATATTTACCCTTGGGGTCGCATTCCTGAGACACTTAAAGATGAAATACTTGAATATTATCGCTTAACATCAGAGCTTGCTGCTGAATTGCTTGATTGGGTTGAGCAACATAGCCCTGTTGAGGTGTCGAGTAAGTATTCTGAAGCTTTATCAAATATGATTAAAGATACGCCAAATACATTATTACGTGTGTTGCATTACCCACCACTTACCGGCGATGAAGAAGCGGGAGCAGTTAGAGCGGCGGCTCACGAAGATATTAATTTATTGACTATATTACCAGCGGCCAATGAGCCGGGCTTACAAGTTCAGCGTCAAGACGGCGAATGGATGGATGTGCCTTCGGATTTTGGTAATTTAATCATTAATATTGGTGATATGTTACAAGAAGCCTCAGCGGGGTATTTCCCTTCAACCAGTCATAGAGTGATCAACCCAACAGGTAAGGGAAGTGATAAGTCACGAATTTCATTACCGCTATTTTTACACCCGCGCAGTGAAGTGGTGCTTTCAGAGCAACACACGCAAGCAAGCTATTTACTTGAGCGTTTACGTGAATTAGGGGTAAAAGTATAATTTCAAGTTAGCGTTAAAATTAGCGTTAAAGTTAAGTTAACGTTAAATATTAGCTTAACTTGTCACCCTTTAGAGCCGGTATGTTTTTGACATGCCGGCTTTTTTGTATCTAATTGACTAAGTTATTGTTTCAACAACCTTGTTTGGGTATATAATCGAGTAAAAATGAATGTTGAAATTGAGCGACCAGACAATGAAACTAAACTGCGACTTAGGTGAGAGCTATGGTGCTTGGGCTATGGGGTTAGATAGCGAAGTGATGCCTTATATAGATCAAGCAAATATCGCCTGTGGATATCATGGTGGTGACCCTTTGGTGATGCAAAAAACCTTAGCGTTAGCCAAACAACATCAAGTCACTGTCGGGGCACATCCTAGTTATCCTGATTTGGTTGGATTTGGCCGACGTAGTATGCAATGTAGTCACGAAGAGATCATAGCACTGGTTCATTACCAAGTAGCTGCACTTGATGGTATGGCTACTGCACAAGGTCTCAAGCTTGATTATGTAAAACCCCACGGCGCTTTATATAACGATATGATGAAAGATCCGAAGGTATTTCAAGCGATGTTGTCGGCCATTGCAACATACCCTAAAAACCTAGCATTGATGTTACAAGCAACCCCTGATATTGAACGTTATAAAGCGCTAGCCAAAGAGCACTCTATTACTATTTATGCTGAAGCATTTGCAGACCGCTGCTATAACGACGAAGGGTATTTGTTAAGTCGAGCTCAATCAGGCGCAGTATTAAATAAAGCGCAGATGCTGTTACAGGTAAAGCAATTAGTCGAGCAACACTCGGTAACTACCATTTCAGGAAAGCAACTTAAGCTCTCGGTGGATAGTCTTTGTGTACATGGCGACAATATTGAAGGAGTGAAGGCGATTTCTGACATAAGAAAGATGTTGGGCTAATTGCCATGAACATTAATGCTAATATCCGCCTAGAAGTCGCAGGTGAAAATGCTTTAATACTGTATTTTGACGCGAAAGAGCAGTTAAGCAATATAAACCCGGGTGTTGATTTTACTGAGGGAAGCAGCGAAGCGACTTCAACAATTAAGCCTGAAGTTAAGCCCGAAATTAACTCTGAAATTAACCCAGAGATAAGTGCTACAGTGCATCTCGCCAAGCAGCTAATAATACAACACCTCAGTGCTGATATTGTTGATTTGATCCCTTCTTATGCTTCAATTTTAGTGGTCTTTAATTTACTTGAGATCGATCACCATCACTTACGAAACAAGTTAAAGCGTGTATTAAAAGACTGTGAATATCAGCCTGCATCGTCTGGAAAGTTAATCGAATTACCTGTTTATTATTCACTTGAATCAGGGATAGACTTAGCGAAAATAGCGCAAAAAGCTAACCTGACAATTGCGCAAGTGATTGCTTTACATCAAGCAACTGAGTATCAAGTTTATGCGATTGGTTTTGCCCCAGGTTTTGCCTATTTGGGCGAAGTGGACAGCAAAATAGCCATGCCGAGATTATCGACGCCAAGGTTAAAAGTACCTAAAGGTGCTGTGGCCATTGCAGACCGTCAAACTGCGGTTTACCCAGCAGAGTCTCCAGGAGGTTGGCATTTAATTGGCTTATGCCCAGTTGAGATGTTTTCTCCCTCTTCAGAGCCTGTGATGCCTGTGGAAGTCGGAGATAAGGTTAAATTTAGCGCAATCAATAAGCAAGAGTTTATTGCCCTTGGTGGCGCTTTACCCACCAGTCCAATAGCATAACGTTAGCCAGAGGAACACGGATTTTGAACCAAAAAGCCCAAGGGTTGCAAGTAACTCATGCTGGAGTATTAAGCTTACTTCAAGATGCGGGTCGTTTCGGCGCTTTTAGTTTAGGACTAACCAACGGCGGTCCTGCAGATTCCCACGCTTTTTATTGGGCGAATAGGTTATGTGGCAATGAACTTAATACTGCAGCGATTGAGATTAATTTAGGTGGTTTATCGCTTATCGCACAAGTGGACTGTTTAATAGCTGTTACTGGGGCGCCAATGCCACTCAGCATTAATGGCCGCCCACAATCCTTGTGGTGCAGCTTCTTTGTCAAAGCAGGAGATAACATTACTCTGGGCTATGCGTCACAAGGCGTGCGCGCTTATTTAGCGATAGCTGGCGGTTTTGATGTTAAACCAAGCTTTGGTAGTGTCTCAACTGTGTGTCGAGAATCTGTTGGCGGATTAAAAGGAGAAAAGCTTCAGGAAAATGACATCTTGCCTTGTCATGCTTTGAGTGATTTAAGTCAAAACAGGGCTAAAGCTAAGCAACTATTATTAGCAGAAAACGATCAACCCAAATATACAAATGAAATAACCTTACATACGATGTTGAGTTATCAACAAAAACATTTTTCTTCGACTGAAAAGCGGATGTTTTTCTCAGGTGAGTATGAAGTCAGTACTCGTTGGGACCGAATGGGGTATCGTTTAACAGGCCGCGCTATCAAGGCTGATATTGAAGGAATATTATCAGAAGGTATTTGCTATGGCGCAGTACAAGTTCCCGCAGATGGTCAACCTATTGTTTTACTCAATGATAGGCAAACTATTGGTGGTTACCCAAAAGTTGGCGCTGTAATTTCACAAGATTGTGCGAAATTGTCGCAGCTAAGGCAAGGAGGAAAGGTGCGTTTTGAACCAATCTCAATGTCTCAAGCTGATAATATGTTCCATCTCAACCTAGCACGCTTTAACCAAACGTCTTTGAAAGCATATTAAGCGCTTCGATTGACAATTTAAACCCACAAAGTTATTGGTGGATAGGGTTAATAGCCACTAGTTGTTCTCACAGTCAATAGTAAAATGCGTCAGCCAAACATGAGGAGAAAAAATCATATCAAGCTCTGCTTTAACCAATTGATGATCATGTTGCGGTGAAAACCAAAGCACAGTCTCATTAAATTTACCCACTTCAACGACTTTAATTGTACTTAGCTTGCCCCATTTCTCATGATCAAGCTGCTCAATACCCGCGACCTTAAACTGGTAGCGTTTAACTTTACTACTTGCTTGTCTTAATAGCGTAAAAGCCTTTTTTCCTTCAAGCAAGTTTAATCGAATCTGTGCACCTAGTGTGTCTAGGTCATACAGTGGTGATTGGTCACTTTGATATTGATGAACTTCATCATCTATGGTCACCGTTGAGCTTAAGCCATCTTTTGATATTTCCGCGGTCATCTCTCTGGACTTAATCCCCGTTAACTTTTGGGTAAAGTTTGGCGTTAAGAAATGTTGCAGGGCTGATGAATAATACAGGCTTGATTGTTGATGATAAGTTGAATCAATCCATAAAAAGCTCACCTCGCCATTTGAGGTAACGATTGCGCTGTCTAAATCAGGAGTATTCTGCCAATTCACGGTGCGGTGTAAATATCCAACAGAACTACCCATAAAGTGAACATCATATTCAAATTTTTTTTCACACTGGTGTAATGCTTTAAATTGTTGTTTTTGTAATGGCGGCGTTTTTTTTTCAAGCGGTTTTGCCGCTAGTGTTATTGGAGAAAAACTTATTATTACCCACAGCATTAAAAAGAGTGACAATAGCTGTTTATTCATAGTTGCCCGATCAATTATCTTCATCATGTTGATATATTAACACCAATATTTATCCGTTCTTTGATTTGTTTGTCAGCAAAAGGTTCTAAAGTGCAATCAAATGGTTAATGGCTTATATGGCTTATATGGCTTATATGACAAGAGTATGGCAGGGGAAAAGTGGCCTGAGCCTTTAGCGCAAGTACTTTTCTATTCAGCCATATTAGGGAAAAACAGACAGTGTTCATTGGTAATAGTATTCATTGGTAATTGCAAATAAAACTAAGGCTTTTTTATTTGCTCTGCAATAGTATCAATGATGCTAAAAGCGTTAGTGGTGTGAATTACGCTATCACTACTCCAAATATTATCAACGCCTAACGATTTAAGTCGTGATATCGCATCATCAACAAAAAAAGCATGGCTAACGATAATTGAAATACTCTTAGGTTGGTACTGCTGTAGCTGAATAACCGTTTGCTCTAAGGTTTTGCCTGTACTGGCAATATCATCAACGATGACAACATCCTCAGTGTTAATATCATTTGCAAAGTTACTGATGTTACCTCGCTCAGAATCACAAGCAACGTCGCCAAGTTGTACGGCAACGTGTTTATCATCAAAGCGTTGTTTATTTGCGACGCTATAGCGCCAATGTTGTGGTTTAGCAATAGCTTTAACCCACTGGGCTGATTCTTCATCTGGGCCGATGATTATCGGTGATGCAAAATGCTGCTGTAAAAAATCAGACATCGCCTTGGTTGCATGCAAGGTGATTGCTTGTTCTGTTGGAATTGCCTCAATAAGATGATTGATGCGATGTAAGTGAGGATCTATCGTGATAACACCATCAAAATAATCACTTAGCAATTTCCCAATAATCTTTTGGCTAACGGCTTCTCCGGGGCTAAAAGCAATGTCTTGTCGCATGTAGCAAAGGTAAGGTGCTACTAAGGTTACTCTTTCAACGCCTTGGTTTCGGGCTTCACTTGCCGCAATGATTATTTCTATTAATTTAGTGTTTGGTTGATTTAAGGTACGACAAATGATGATATGTTTAGGGAGATCTGTTGGTAGCGTCACTTTAGTTTCACCGTCGGGAAATTGGTGCAGCTCTACTTTGGCAAAGTTTGTCTCAATACGCTCAGCAAGTTGTTTTGCTGGTAGTTCATAGTCGTCAAAACCTAGTACTATTGTCATCTTCTGTTCCTATTTAATCTCACCAATAAAATGTCAGCGATTAACGTTATTCCAAAACGGTATAGCTGCAAAAAATCGTATAGCTGCAAAAGCAGCCGGTTAAATAAAATAATTATCTTGCGCAACTGGCGCCGTATTTTTTAAGCTGTAAACCTCATTTTCATGAGCAAACTCAGTAGCAAAGTCAAAATTACTGTTAAAGTCAGCATAAATAATAAAGAGCACATCACCCTTGGTAACCTTGTCAGCCACTTTTTTTATTAAATGTATACCCGCATACTTATCAATAGGGGCACCTGCTAAGCTGGCAATTGTCGCAATCTTTAAGTTATCAATCGCATGAACGTATCCTGTCGTTTTCGCAATGACTGGCTGCGTTAAACGCGCTTTTTTTTGCGTGTTTTCTACTCTTCCTTGAGCGTCAATAATCGCTTGCATTTTTTCATATGCGCGGCCAGATTCAAGAATGTCCCGCGCGATAATATAGCCTTGACCACCTCTTATATCAGGGTCGAATTCTAAAATCCTCCCTGCTAATTTAAGTGATTTTTCTCTTAAATCCCTTGGTGCATTCTCTTGATTACTAAGCACTTGCTGTACATCGCGTGCTTCTAAAGCAGGCCCTATGCCATTACCTATCGGCTGTGAGCCATCGGAAACGACAACATCAATGTGCAAACCAAATAAATCCCCAATGTATTCAAAAAGTTTTCGAAGCTTTAATGCATCATGACTCTGATGTACTTTTGCTGACGGGCCGACGGGGATATCTATTAATAAATGGGTTGAGCCTGCCGCTATTTTCTTGGATAAGATAGAGGCGACCAACTGTCCTGTTGAGTCCATAGCCAAAGGGCGCTCAACTGAAATAAGGATATCATCAACCGGTGCAAGCTTTGCGGTGCCACCCCAAGTAAGCATGCCTCGATGTTGCCGCACTATTTTTTTCATTGCCTCTATAGATAACTCTACTTGTGCAAATACTTCCATGGTATCAGCGGTACCTGCAGGGGAGGTGATAGCCCTGCTCGATGTTTTTGGCATCAGCATTCCATGAGCAGCAATTATCGGCATAACTATCATGGTTGTTCTATTGCCAGGTATGCCGCCAATACAGTGTTTATCTACCACGATAGACTCACCCCAATTGAGTTGTTTACCCGATTCAACCATGGCTTTAGTAAGGAAAAATATTTCTTCTCGCTCTAGACCTGTGTGACTGCAAGCCACAAGAAAAGCAGCAATTTCCATTTTAGAATAGCGATTTTCTAATATATCTTGGCATATCAAATGAAAATCATCTTTGTTAAGGGTTTCTCCTGCAATTTTCTTATGCACAGCCGTCAATGATAATGGCGGTTTTGCTGGAGCTAAGCTTACTTTTACCCCTTGTTTTTTATCAAACTGCTTAAAGGCTTGTTTGCTCAAACCCAATTCATCCACATTGACGATATTACTATCATCAACAATATTCAAAACAGCAAGAATGGGTGTGTCACTTTTTTTAAGATAAATTTCGATTTTCATCAACGCTTGAAAGCCTTCAGTGCGATACAAAGGGCAATCTCGATGCAAATAAGCAACATTTTCTTTAAACGTGTCAATGGCAACAGATTTAACCTTTAACATAAATCATTGCTCCGAAAGGTTGAGGAATTTATTGATATTTATGGGCAACTTTGCAGAATATAGTTTGCATAAATAATTGAAACATAAACATAGTGATTAACAGATAAAATAAGTGTAGTAGAAAAGATATGTAAAAAATTAATTCTAGATCAAGTTGTTGTCAATTTAACTTTATATACTTTGCTAAAAAACTGTCATTCAACTAATTTCTAACTATAGGGGAATGTAAACGTTAACGTGTGTTGTTATTACCGTTGTGGAGGTTATTATGAAAGCGATTAAACATATATTGGTAGTGATGGATCCAGCTAGCGATCATCAGCCAGCGTTAGTTCAGGCGATAAAAATTGCCAAGAGTACATCGGCGACGATTGAGCTTTTTGTGGTTGCCTATAACAGTGACTTTGTAAGTCATTGGAATTTTAATCAAACACAACTGGCAGCATTGCAACAAGAGTATGTTGGCACTAAATTGCGCTGGTTAGAAACCTACTTAACGGAAGTACAAGTGCAAGGTATTAATGCTAAGTTAGATGTGATTTGGCACCCTGACTTTACCAGTGCGGTTATCGCAAAAGTAGCCAGCAGTGATAGCAACTTAGTGATAAAATCTACCAAACAATACTCAACCATCAAAAAAATATTTTTCACGCCAAGTGACTGGCAGTTACTTGAGCATTGTCCTGTACCATTACTGTTAACTAAAAGCCTTGATGATAGCGCTTATAGCAACATTATGGCGGCAGTTGATCCTGAAAAAAGCCACGATAAACCCGATAACTTAGATAGTAAAATTATCTCTGCTGCGCAAACAATGTCAGACATGTTTGATGCAAGTCTCGACCTCTGCCATTGCTATCAACCGATTGGTATTGAACTGTGGCAGGGAATGAGCTCAGTTGGCATGGATCATAGCTTAATAAATGGTGATTTTAATGATTATAGTGAAGCAATTAAGCGGCACCACCAAGTAGCTTTTGATACGTTACTTAGCGATTATAGCTTTGATAAGCAATCGACACATTTAATTGCCGGCTCAGCAGAGTTTGAAATACCCCAGTTGGTTAAAGATAAACAAGTTGAGCTATTGGTGATGGGCATGGGGAATAACGGTAAATTTATTGGTAACCTCGTTGAGAAAGTTCTTGATAATGTAGAGTGTGATATTTTATCGCTAAATGGTGCGAATAATCAGGGCTAGTGACTGAAGTAAACTGTTTAACTGAAACGCAGGCATACTAGGTTTTTAATTTAACAGTTTACTTTTTCTTCAAAGGTGTGTACATTAGCGACGTTATTTAGCATTCCTCTGTTAAATGACGCAAATCCCCAGTGATTTTTCGTGTTTTGTCTTTCCCTTTCACAGTCAGTCAACACCATAAAAAAGTTATTAATTTTTAAGCTTTTTTGCTGTATGAAATTCCGACTCATTCTCGGTAAATTTTCGGTATTATTTTTGTTTTACACGGTACAGTTATAGAGCTTTCATACTGCGTATTCGCGGTTAAAGGAGTGATATTATGTCTTATACTTATCAAGGTAAGATTTATGCTATTGAAGCACCGGTTAAATCTATTTCAATTAACAAGTTAAATGTTGTTGTAAAAGATCAAGCGGGCTCACAATTGTTTAAATTTGCCAAAGTAAATGAGTCTAAAGATTTTTTAGCTATGCTATATCAAGCATAACGTTTAAAAAATCAATCCCGTCTTTTTCAATGGACGGTTTATCCAAAAAAACCAGAGTCACCTTTTATTAGGTATTCTGGTTTTTTAGTTTTTAGGGATAGTTTTTAGCTGTTAATGATTCTACTCACCGACTTTATTTACCGTCACTTCAATGAATTTACTGTTGCCCGCAAACCATTTTTGTACATAGATAGAGCCTAGAATGGGTGGCATACCTTCTTTGGGGATTTCTTTATATCTAACGCTATTTTTATTTTGTTTCTCTAATTCAAACTTAATTTTTGTTTCAGACATTGTATTTTCTTATCAGTAAAAGTTTATTTATTTTAATGAAAATATGGCGACTGTCGAGCAAGAATATCGATTCTATTAACACAATAAACAAAGTTATTTTTATGTTGAAGGGCTTGCGAAATTTGCATTTAGGCTTAGTAAATCTCACCTTGCTGTTCAACTTGCGTTAAGTAGATTCTTAAATCTAATTCTAACTGATGATAATCTGGCAACATGCTTTGACAGAGCTTATAAAAAGCTTTGTTGTGCTCTTTTTCTTTTAAATGTGCCAGCTCATGAACAACTATCATCGCGAGGAAGGCTTCTGGCGCTTTCTTAAATAAACTACCAATGCGGATTTCATGTTTGCTTTTTAGTTTATTGCCTTGTACTCGAGACACATAAGTATGAAGGCCTAAAGCATTATTGATAATATGAATCTTGTCATCGTATTTTATTTGGCTTAGCGGCGCAGACTTTTTTAAATATTGATTTTTAAACGACATAACGTAATTGCGTAATGCCTTATCATTGCCCACTTCATGAATTCGCGGGTATTTCGCTAACAAGTATTTAGGTAAGGTTTTTTGTTCTAGCATTTGTTGAACTTGCCCTTGAACCTGCTCTGAGTAAGCGGTTAAGTACTTTAACGCGGGGTTTTGCAACGGAGTGGCTTTAAATTTATCTGGCATGAACTATCTTATATCTAAAGAGCTAGCGGTCTAATGGCCATTATACTTTTTAATATCTGCTGATAGAAGTGAGCTTTGAGGTTAATTTTTTACCCGACTGTTTTTTCTAGCGTAAAGTTACATCAGTTAATGCACAGATTCGTTAGTGATACAAAACTAAAACTAAAACCAAAACTAAGCTGATGAGAGAAAAAGCAACGGTAAGTATTAGCACGAAAGAGCTGCTGTTAATTGGCTAATAGTTGTTATCGATACTTTATTTTTATAAAAATGCCCCCAAATAAAGTTCAGAGCTTTTGTTCTGTATTTTTGATGTCCTAAAATGAGAGACCTTAATGAACCCTATTATCCAAATCTTAAAAGAATTAAATATCAGTGATGAAAAAATTAATGAGCTTTTTCAAGCACTGACTGAAAACCCTATGATGGCAATGGCATTTATTGCCCAGTTAGGCATTCCGCCAGAAAAATTACAAGAGATCATGAGCTTAGTAATGGCTGATCCTGGACTAATTGAAGAAGCGGTTAACGAGTTAGGATTGGACTTTTCTAAAGTTGAAGAAGCTAAAGCAAAGTTAAAATCGGGTGAAGCTTAATGTCTAACTCTGCAAAAAACACCGATTTAACACAGTTACTTAGTCAGTTGAATTCAAATGCCGATGAAGTGAGTTTTGAGCAAGTGATGCAAGTGATTAGCGATAACTATCGCTATAACCCTGCAAGCTTCGATAATGGTGAGTTACTCAATGAAGCGGGTACAAATGAGGGCTCTTGCAAGATATTTGCTTTCGCTAAGCTAAATGAGCTTTCTGAACAACAAACCTTAGCGTGCTTTGGGCGCTACTACCGTGAAGATGTATTGCTAAATCCGCAGGGCAGTGATCATGGCAATATTCGTAACTTTATTAAAACAGGTTGGCAGGGCATTAATTTCCATACTGTTGCGCTTTTAGCAATAAGCTAAATTGCCCCTCGAACAATGTGTTAATTCAAAATATTCGTTCTTGATAAGTCTTATTTTATAAGTGTTGATAAATAAGACTTTTGTACTTTATTTCAATGCAGCCTGAATAACGGTTACCAGAAATAAAGAATCATGGTTGGTAAAAATACCTTTTCAAAATCAGCGATGAAAAATCAAATCGATGAGCAGAGTAAATAATATTCAAGCCATCAGGTCTGTCAAAGTTCCACCCTAGATGGTTTGTAGTAGTGAGTATTATCACAACATGTTATAACATTATTTCAATTTAATGCATTCAACAAATCTAACTTTCTCATGATCATCAACTTTTCAGATTATAGTGCTAGTCAACGCTACCACTTAATGACGCAAACAATCATTCCAAGACCCATTGCCTGGGTATTAACAAATTCAACCAATGGTAACAATAATCAAAATAATTTGAATTTAGCACCATTTTCATACTTTACTGCTATTTCAAGTGAACCCGCATTATTGATGCTATCTGTAGGTAAAAAACCTAATGGAGATATGAAAGATACGTTAACCAATGTACTAAAAAATAAAAAAATGGTGATCCATATCGCAGGTGAAAACCTTGCTGATATAGTGACACAGACAGCAGCCTCATTAGATCACGGTGATTCAGAGTTGGCCACTGTAAGTGATGAGGTACTCAATACAGTGCCATTTGATGGCTTTACCTTACCGCGTTTAGCACAATGTGACATTGCTTATGGATGTGAGCTATTTGAAATAAAAGAAATTGGTGATGTACCACAAACCCTAATTTTTGTAGAAGTTAAGCAACTTTACGTTAGCCCTAAGGTTACTACAGTCAATGATGGGCGTGTTAAAATACATGCGGATAGTGTAAATCCGTTAGCGCGACTTGGAGCAAGTGAGTATTCTGGTATTACCACGCCGTTTAAAAAAGCAAGGCCAGCATAATAGATGTATAAACTAGCTAAGGACACAGCAGTTTTATTAATCCTTAGGCAATAAAAAACCGATAAAAGCAGGCTTTTATCGGTTTTATACGTTTGTACTTGGCAAATAGCGTTAGCTTATGCGCGAGCTTCTTTAGCTTCTAAAGTACAAGATTTTTCTTCTTCAATTAGGCCTGCTTCAACAGCATCGATTGCGCGTTGGTCGTGCTTGTTTGGTGGACAACCACACGTGTGCTCACTAACATTGTGTAAACGAGCTTGCTCTAAGTGCCATTGTGCTACTTTGATATGTTGATCAACATTCATATTATTTCTCCAGGAAGTTATAAAATAAATTATCAAGATTGATAAGATGGCTAGATTGTAATGAATATATTGTCAGTGTCTACAGGAAAAAGGCTATAAATGACAATAAATTAACATTATGTTTTAATGTTAGAATCTAAGTGACCGATTTGTTGATATGTTGTAGTCAAATTATTATTTAACTATCTTATAATTAACGCTTTCATATACTGGTAGCAACTTTGTCGGTACTTTCTAACATATTAACGGAGCATAAATTGACTAACCCTATAAGTGAAGGCATTAAAAGACTTCGTTCACAACATAAATTAACCCAAACTAAGCTAGCTGAATTAGCTGAGATACCTAGAGCGACACTTGCCAATATGGAAAGCGAGCAATCAAATCCGAGTATCAGCTTAGTGGTAAAGGTTGCTCAAGCCTTGGGAGTTTCTGTTGATGATTTAATCAGTAAACAATCTGCACATGTCACAGAAGTTTCTCGTAAAAATATGCCAGTTATTCAATTAGATGATGGAAAGTTTTCGAGTACGCGCACTAGCCCAATCAGTACGCAAAACCTGCAAATTAATGATATTAGCATGATGCCTAATTGCTACAGTAAAGGTTTGCCGCATCCAGAAGGAAGTCATGAGTTGTTTTTATGTTTAGAAGGTAGCGCCATGATTGAAGTGCAAGGAGAAAAATTTACTGTTGAAGCAGGTGATTTAATATATTTTCATGGTCACTTACCTCATTGTTACGGCAATGAAGGGTTAAAGCCAGTACACGCGGTTGCCGTAGTCTTTATGGCTTAAATGTTGTTATCTTTGAGGTTAACGTCATTGCAGCGAAAATTTATTTTGCCGAATTAATACCTTTATTTGCATCTAGCTTGTAGACTTTAACTTCGAGATAACAAAAACATGCGAGGGTAAACTTGAAAAAATTAATGATTTTTATTTTTACCGTACTCACTGTTTTGTTTTTAAGCCAGTTAAATGCTTATGCAGTAGAACAACAAACGCAGGTTGATAAGTCAAAAACGATACTTTACAAAGTAATCAAGGGAGAGGAGTTACAAAAGGATAGTCTTAGCTATTTTCATCACCTGTTAATCATGGCACTTGATACAACCATCAATGACTTTGGTGCTTATCAGTTTGAAATCATAGATTATCACACCCCCCAATATCGCACCCTGAAATTACTTAACCTTCCTGATGTACTAGATATCACCTACAGCATGACATCTTCAACACGTGAAGAAGAGTTTATTGCGATTAAAGTGCCGTTATTAAATGGTTTATTTGGCACACGCCGATTATTAGTCATGAAAAAAAATAAAGCCAGCTTTGAGTCGATATCTGAAACTGCGCTTAAAAGCAAAATTGCTTGTCAGGGCATGCATTGGCCTGATACCAAAATTTTGCAACAAAATAACTATCAAGTGTATGGTGTTATTGATTATGAAGCGAATATAAAAATGCTGCTAAAAGGTCGTTGTGATTACTTCCCACGTGGGATCCATGAGATTGACATTGATTTAACTAAGCTAGAGTCTCTTTACCCAGATATCGTTGCTGTTGATTCAATAATATTGAAATATCACGCGCCAGTGTATTTTTTTGTCGGTAAGCACAATCGTGTACTTGCCACGAGAGTTCAGCAGGGCTTAGAAGAATTAAAAGCAAATGGCAGTATGCGAAAGTTACTGCTTGAAAGTCCATTTTCAAGCTACGTAAATTCCACAGAGCTAACCCACCAGGTTAAAGTGTTTAACTTAATTAATCCTATCTAACTAATCCTACTTGAATAGTCCTATTTAATTAATCCGAAATAACTAATCCGAAATAACTCATTCGATATACTTGATGGTACATATATACCGAATAGTCTCAAGCTCTCAAAGCCTATTGTCGACTCCTTTCAACAGCCTTAATAATTACTTCGCAGGTCATTAATCTCACTTAGCTAGAAAATAGCAATGCTCATGGTTTGTGTTGTAACCATTATTAATAACTGTTCAGTTGCCGTTTAACTCTCATGCATAACTTAACTCACTATTAATAATTCCCAATTGGAATTATTTAGTATAATATTATTTGTATGATAAATACTTTAAATGTATTCTTGAGGTATCATCTTTTAACTTGATGATATTGAATCAAAAGGCTACCGCAGTATTTTATTGATAAATACTAAGCTGACATCGGATGTCAGCTTCGACTTTTAACTTAACAATTGAACAAAACATATTATGAGCAAGGCACATATCTGGCTAAGGGCAGAGACAAAACCTGATGAACAACGAACCGCACTTTCTCCAAGTGGTGCGAAAAAATTAATTGATGCAGGCTTTAAAGTTACCGTTGAATCTTCATCACAAAATATTTTTGATGATGAACTGTACCAAGATATTAATGCTGAATTAGTTCCGCAGGGCTCATGGGTTAATGCGCCTATAGATGCGATTATCTTAGGGCTAAAAGAATTACCAGAAGATAACTTTGCGCTAACGCATCAACATATATATTTTGCCCATGCTTATAAAGACCAAGCCGGTTGGCAAGATTTATTATCTCGTTTTAAAAGCGGTGGCGGTCAGCTGTTTGATTTAGAATATTTAGTCGACGAACAGCAAAGACGCATTGCCGCATTTGGCTACTGGGCAGGTTTTGCTGGCGCGGCTTTAGCGGTTCTTGCTTGGGCGAATCAGCAGCAAAATATCAGCCCACCTTTAGCTGATATTTCTTCGTATCAAGATAAACAGCAATTATTGGCAGAGCTTGATAAAGCGTTAAGTCAAATCTTTAGCAAGCATGAAACAATTACTAAACCTACAGTTTTTGTCATTGGCGCTAAGGGGCGTAGCGGCAAAGGGGCGGTGGATTTAGCAAAAGCGCTCGCCCTTGATGTGGTTGAATGGGATATGGCAGAAACTAAAAAAGGTGGTCCGTTTGTTGAAATCATCCAAGCTGATATCTTCATTAATTGTGTGTTAATTAACACGGATTTACCGCCATTTATCACCGATGAATTACTTAATAATGAACAGAGAAAACTTTCGGTCATCGTTGATGTAAGTTGTGATCCATACGGCAGCTACAATCCTCTACCTATTTATCAACAATGCACCACATTTAAGTCACCGTGTTTGCGCATTGATGATACTAAACTGCTCGATTTGATTGCTATTGATCACTTGCCTTCATTATTACCAAAAGAGAGTAGTGAAGACTATGGTGCACAACTCTTAACACACTTATTAACGCTAGATGATAAATCACAAGGCGTATGGCCGAAAGCACTGGCTTTGTTTAACAATAAAACTAAGGATCTATAAAGGATGACCATGACAAATACTATACATTGGCTAGGAGCCGGACTGTCTTCAGCGCCTGGCATTATTGAATTAGCAAAAAAAACAACACCACTTATTGTTTGGAATCGTAGCTTGGTAAAAGCCGAGCAAGCATTAAAAAACCAGCAAGTAGCGATTGATGTTCGTCAACTAGATTGGGATGTATTAACCCAAGTAGTTAAACCCGGTGATGTACTCGTTTCAATGTTACCAGCGACTTTACATTTAACCGTGGCGCAGTTTTGTTTAGATAAACAAGCACATTTTGTTTCAAGCAGTTATATTTCCCCTGAAATGGCAGAGTTAAATGCACAAGCCAAAGACTTAGGACTTTGTTTTGTTAATGAAGTTGGCCTTGATCCGGGTATCGATCACTTATTAGCGCATTTATTAGTAGACAGGTACCAAAACAGTGCTGAATTCTCACCACAAAACCAGCATTACTTTCGCTCATATTGTGGCGGCTTTCCAAAAGTAGCTAACGATTTTAAGTATAAATTTAGTTGGTCGCCTTTAGGCGTATTAAAAGCATTACGCTCAAAAGCGCAATGGCAAGAAGAGGGCGTAGCTAAAACTTCTAATGCACCTTGGGAAGCGTTAAGTGAATACAATGCGCAATTATCTGAGAAAACTGAAACTTTTCAAGCTTACCCAAACAGAGACTCACTGCCTTTTATTAAGCAATATAATTTTCAAGACGATTGGGACGTACAAGAGTTTGTCCGTGGTACCTTGCGATTAAATGGTTGGTCAACAGCTTGGCAGCCTTTATTTGATGAAATAGCGACCTTAGAAGGTGAGAGTGGTGAAGCGCGTCTTTTAGAGATTAGCCAAGAGCTTGAGCAAAAATATCTTTATGATGAAAACGAAGCCGATCGTGTGGTGATGTGTGTTGAGCTAGAAGTTCGTCAAGCAGGTAAAGTGCTATGGCATCAAAGTTACCATCTTGATAGTCAAGGGAATGAGCAAGGGCAAGCAATGGCCCGTTTAGTATCACTACCGGTAAGTTTAGCTATTGAATCTGTGTTAAATAATGACATAGCGACAGGTGTTACTGCAGCGCCGGAAGCACCAGCACAAATCAATAAGTGGTTATCGGCATTAACCGCACATGGTGAGACAATTGGCCATCATAATCATCTAGTGAAATAAGCAAATAAAAGCCAATAAAAAGGGGATTAAGTAATAAAACTTAATCCCCTTTTTAATGAGCGGTAATACTAATTAATTAATTTAGGCTTTCGCGCAAGCAGCGTAGCAAACTGCAGTTGGGCACCATTGTGCATCGTGCCAACATCTTCATTATATTTAACCAGTTCCCAGCCATGATAAATATCAGATAATTGTCCAGCTTTCAGGGTAAAAGGGAAGGGAGCAGGGTATGGGTGTGCTTCAGTATTCATCGCACAAACAATCAGGTTATAACCACCCGCTAAAGTATGCTCTTGCATATCAGCAATAACTCTATCTAAACGAGTAGGGTCGACAAACATTAAAGTTACGGTACAGGAAATAAAACCATAGTCTTCACTAAGGCTAGCGTTATTAATATCGTATACCTCAGCCTTGATATTGCTAATCTGCTCTTGTGTAGCAATGTCTTGCAGCATACCAATAGCACTAGGATTATTATCTACGGCAGTGACATTAAACCCTAACTGACTAAGAAATAGAGCATTTCGGCCATTAGAGCAGCCCATATCTAAGGCATCGCACGGCGTTATACTTTTACAGGCCTCGACCACTTCACTATGCGCTGGGTTTAGTCCGTAACGGCTATTGAGATCTATTTTCATGGTAAAACTTTTTTGGCAATAAGGGTAATTATCTTACTGTTAAACTTGGATAATTAAATTGACCCTAATCAAGTATATTGATGTTCTACTTAAGGTGTTTTGCTATGGATACCATCACCGCTATATTTTATATATCACCTATATCATCAATTTAGCTAGTTAAGATTCTTTTGGATTTTAATTCCGCTTTAGCAAGATGTTTTTTCTTACGATGCATGATCGGCTTTTCAATAACATAAAAAGAGAAACAAGCAAAAATAAACGTTAACACTATATTCATAGGCCAACTGGCGTACCAGTTTGTTACCCAAGAGTTAAGAAAGGGTTCTTGCCACAAATATAATGAATAACTCATACCGCCTAGCCAAATAGCAGGTGCTGAATTCAGTATTTTAAACGTGAGCCCTTCACTAACAGATATGTACCTTAGAATCATTATGGCAGCAGTTAAATTAATGTAACTCTGTCCAATGGTATAAAATAAGCCTTTATCGATAATATAAAGCGCGCTGGGTAACGCAATCATGGAGATAGGAATAAATATAAATAACCAGGAATCACACCATTTAGGTAGCTTGAAGCCTGCTTGGTATAAATAAGCTAATAAGCAACCGGTTGCTAAGGCATCTGCGATAGCTTCAAATTGTCTTGTCATGGCAGAAGGTGACACATCAAAAACGTACCACATAACACAACGAATTACCGGGATAATTAGAATGGCGACTAGGGCTATTTTTTTAGCCCGTAACAAGCCAAATAAACAAATCAAGCTAGGCCAAATTAAATAAAATTGCTCTTCTACCGCAAGCGACCAAGTATGGTTTAGCCACCATGAACGTTCATTATGATAATTCATGGTGTAGGTAGCAGCATGCAATAAATCTCCAGGCAATAACGTGATCAGCCCAAACACCTCAGCTAAAGCAATACACAAAATGTAAAAGTAAAAGGCAGGAAATAACCGTAAAGTCCGTCGTATATAGAATTGTTTTAAGTTAATAGACCCTGTTTTATTTTTTTCTTGGATCAGCAGTAAAGTAATCAAAAAACCTGATATAACAAAAAACACCTTAACGCCATAATTGCCAATGCTATGCAATGGTAACAATATTTCAGGAAAGTTAACCGTACCAGCCAAATGCCCTATACATACCAGTAAAATTGACACAGCCCTGAGGCCATCAAGGGAATCAATTCTACCTGAATTTTTACAATGTAAAGTCGTCATTTTGTCCTTCCTTACTTTCTACAAACTGAGCCACAGACGCGGTTAATGCGAGAAGAATATAAAATGGCCAAGTAAAGCCTTGGGTTAAAAAGGTACCTGCAACACAAAAAGCGATGAGACCTGCAAAGTTCCCTTCACTGATTGCCCGTACAATGGTTGGATATTTTTTTGTGCTGTTATTCACTGTGTTTAATGTGTTTCTAGCTGCCTTAAAAGTAATAGTGACCATGGTTAAAAATACAATCAGTCCAACAAAACCAGTCTCACCAAGTACCCCAAACCAAGTACTATGAACCGCATGATTTAACCCGTCCCAATACTTGCTATAGAAAAAATAGTTAAAGTAAAAATTATCTAGTCCAACACCCGTTATCGGATTATCGGCAGCCATTCCAATAGCCGCCTCCCATGCGTGTATCCGGCCCATCGCTGATTCATCGATACCTGCCTCAGCAGCACCACCTGACTTTCTTCCACTGATGCCTGCTAGGATAAAAAGTGCAAAAGCACATATTCCACTTAAACTAAAAAATAAGGTTTTAGATTTTACTCGCCGATAACCGATAATACCTAACACTGAAAGGATCCCGAGCAAGCCACCGCGGCTTTGTGTCGCGATAATGGCACTAAACAACAGCACTGTTGCTATTATCCCTAACAAACGAAACCTCTTCGCCATTCCCTTAGTGACTACAAGGGATATGGCAAAAGAAAAAGGGAGTAGCAGGGCTAGTGATAAGTCATTTGGATCACCTAATACCGAACCTATATCCCTGCCTATTGTTGCCCGTGTTCCCTCTACCAAACCGATACCATTAACTTTATTAAATAACGTTACAAAGCCAATAATGATCCCCGCCCAAGTTACCATCAACAAGGCTAATTTGAAGTGTTTAACTTCTGATAAAATCCACGCGAGTAATGGTGTCATTATGGCTATTTTTATGTAGGTAGATTGAAAGTAACCAATGGCGATGGGACGGTTGCCAGCAAAAAATAACCCTAGAAAAACAAGTATAAAAAATACTAAAAAAGCTATTAATTCGGGGCGACAATAAGGGGTTACTTTTTTACTTATTAATATGTGCCAACCAAGTGTTGATATCGTGGCAAGAGATAGTAGTAATGGAATATGAAGAGGGTAAAGTTGTGGTATCGCTTCGTGAATCCGAAAAAAAGAAAATATAATGAACAATAAGCCGATGGGAACAGGGAAGGTGACAACAAGTATAATAGCTATAGGTATTAACCCAAAAGCAATAGGAACAATTGGATGGGGCACTAACGGCCAAATTAACCCAAGCAAAAAACACAGCAAAGTAACCTTGTATAAACCATGAGTGTTATATAGGTTTTTTATTGAATCCATAAAGCCCATCTCAATATTTACAGCACTATCCTACATGTACAAATTACATGCCAGTAATCTTAAAGGTTTAAGGTGCTGTTTTTAAATTGAAATTTCTTTTTTCTGCTTTGGATTAGTTATAGCTATTGGCTATTTGCAACAATTTTTTGCAAAATGATATCTCGGTATACTTAAACGACACTTGTTAATAGGGCTATACAAAAGCACTATGTTGCTAGGCTAATATTTGTGGACGCAAGGGCAAAAGTTAACGGTTAAAACCCGTTTGTTCGCTTTGTTAGTTGAGTACTATTTAGAGAAGTCAAAATGGTTTAAAAAGACATCGTAAATTACTTCATCAACTTCAGTGCCATAACAGCGAGTATGCAAAAACTCACCATTTTCCTCATAAACACTTGAGTTATAGATAATATATTTAATACCTGTTTTTCCTTGAACTCTCGCAGGATAATTTTTTAACATTTCTAAATCACCTAGGCGCCTCATCATGTCTGATAGACAACTTTCATCTAGCTGAAACTCTGAAACGTGATGGCCGACATACTCAGATTTCGTATATCCTAGGGATTCAAGTTCACATACATTAGCATAAATAATAATCCCATCAGGGGATACCGCATGAATACCTATTGATGAGTTATTAATAAATTCTTCAGGACTCTCAGTAAACATAAATCACCTCATGTCGATAGATATAGGTAAAAATTGTTGGATAAAATATTGAGGAACTAAAATAACCAATTGTTTGTTGTCTTTATTAATCAGTTTGTTATGTGCTTTCATTTGAAGTACCACTAAGTGCCTTATATAAAACAGATAGAAGTAGGTAAGCGGCAATAATAAATGTTGATAACAAACCAAACCCACAAATAATATTCTTTTTAGAACCACTAAATGGTCCAAAGCCTAAAGATATCTCTTCGACAAGTAAGCCGTAAATAGAACCAAAAAAAAGAAATAAATAGCCAGTACCTAATATTAATAATGAATACTGTTTTAGCCGAGTTAACAAATCCATGCGTGACGCTCCATTGACTCCATAACCCCAACAAAAGTGGTTAAGTATTGTTGGCAAAAATTTTTAGCTAAGTGGAGCAGAGCCAACGGTAACTGTCCAGGTCATTGCTTGTTATGGCTATATTACTGCTTCTTTGAAGGTTGAATTCTCTTTAAAAAGTAACCCACAAGTTATTAGATATACAGGGATAAGTGTAGCAAATGTCTAAAGGTATGAAAATTCACTCCCTCCAAGAGCCATTAAGCATCCTATTGCAGTCTGGTAGTATTTAGTCAAATAAATAAAAATGCATAACAGCAATAAAGTGATAATGAATATGCTCGCCTCATCAAGAGGCAATAAAATAGTTGGTTAAAATGAGCGAGTCATGAGTAAAAACCTACTGTTTTTTGTTCTGCGGAAATGACTTGGTCTGTGTTTTATTCGCCAAGCCATTTAAATTTAGCATCTTTAATTATTTTATCGAATTCAGCTTGAGTGATTTTTCCATCAGCTAAATCATCTTCTGCTGGCCATGCAACCTTCTGATATTCATATTCTATAGCAGCAAGAATATAACCGAGTTTTCTTTCAGTGATATTTCCCTTATGGAAGTGATGCATTGCTAATTTTTTATTCCATGACTTGCCTTCTGGAGGCTGTGGTAACGTAAAATCAAGGGTAAGAAGCCTTTCATCTGAAATTGTAAAACCTTTTGCAATTGAGTCTTTGGCGCACTCATAAAGCATATAATCGATAGAGTCCTCAAGGCCATAAAGATGCCAATCAAAACCAGCATTACAACCTCCTACGATTTTTCCCTCTTTATCAGTAATATCTATAACTCTTTCAGCGCAACCTGAAAGGCAAAATAAGACCATGATAATTATTAATAAATTTCGATACATTGATGAACTCTTCTAAACAGTTAACGCCACGTTAAGCGGCTAAAAATTGTGAACGGAGTGAAACAGCCAACTTATGTGGACTCCCCCTTGTCAACAATCAAAATCATAACACAAAGAAATAAATGCGTACTTATGTACGAGCTCTATATTGAGAAGCTATCTCAGGCTCTTTGATATTTACGCGAACTTGTTGTCAAATCTGTAAAGCGAGCGCTAAGCTCTCAGTTGGCTACTGACTAAACAAGCTGATTTTTATCTTCGTTTTGCATTTTAATTGTTAAACTTGTTTAAGCAGTTAACAACTCTGCTTTGTATTCTGTACCTTGTGTGAGCATCGCAAACGCGGTTCTAACCGTTTTATTAGCAAGCGCTACAGCCGCGCACTTTTTACCTCGACGTTCGATTAAACCTTTTAACCAAACATCTTTTTTCGTTTTTGCCTCTCGTGTGGCCAATTGCCTGACAACAGCCATCGCACCACAAATAAGCTGACTTCTCAGTATACTATTTTTACAATGCTTGCCAATTGAACCGAGTTTTACCAAACCACCAGATGAATGCTGTATCGGTGTTAATCCTATACAGGCAGACGCATCTTTTCCTTTACTGAATACACCAATATCCCAGCAGCCCAGTGCAAGATATAAGTTAATTGCATTCGTCGTACCTACACCTTCAAGTCTAAGTAGCTTTTTGCATTCCTTATTTATTGAAACGACTTTCTCTAAACACTTACCATAATGCTCAACGGCTTCAATCGCTACAGCTAACTGACCTTTGCCGATATAGATGGCTCTTCGGCATTCATCTGACAAGCCATTGGTTGCGTCCTCTAAGACAGCATCAATAGCACAAAGGATGCCGCCTTGACGATTACCGATACGAATATTCAATTCCAACAACAAAGAAACAAGTTGTTTTTGACAAGCACCTTGGTGCTTTACGGCTAACTCTCTCAAACGCTTAATCGTTTGTATTTGCTGTTGTTCAATCGTTTTACCGCCAATAAAGGTCACATCAGGTAAAAAAGTTGCTTGAACAATTGCCAGGGCATCATTTTTATCGGTCTTTTGATTTTGACGAACAACGGACACAAGTTTGGCTGAGATTAATAAGGCTTCATGCCCAGCTTCAGTGGCTTTTTGCTTCCAGTAATTCGACATACTACAAGCTTCAAATATTATCGTCAGAGGTTTTTGATTAACCAGCCAAGAAAGAAACTCATCCGGTGTCATTTCGATATTCGATTGCACTTTTTTGTTTCTATAGATACAAACTTGAATAACTTTTTTTGCTAAATCAACGCCAACTCTAGTACGATACATAACAGGACTCTTTATAATATATTTGTGTGGTAACTTTTATATTACCTCACTCTGTAGGGAGTGAGGGAGTCCAATTATCTGTTACGTGTCCGTTTGATTGCCTTGTTAGTTGCTGCGCGTTAAATCACATAACTAACAATAAGTTACCACGTTTACGGAATAGACGGAAGAATCAAAAAACTCCCACCGCAACTTTGCCGCCACACGTGAACTTTGAGCCGTTTACGCCTTTGCTAATTGTTTTTACCTTGCAAAACTAAGGCGAAAACTGTGTAACCAAAAGCACGAAACGTCTTAATAAAACTAAAATTTGAAACAACAAAGGAAGGAAACAAACACCAATCCTTTGATGTGAAATACCGCACGTTTAATAAATAAATTTACTCGAACAAGTTGCGGCAACTAACGCCCACATTAAGGGGCTTTTTAATAGTTTGCTAAAATTGTGTAGCGAAGCGAAACTGAGCAAACTGTAAAAAGTCCCGCTTTAATTGCTTGTTATGTGCTAGAACTCTCGAT
>CAJXPG010000040.1 GCA_913057925.1 uncultured Colwellia sp.
TTACTGAGATGGGAGTTGGTGTTTTTAGCTTCTAGAAGTTAATTAACATTTACTGAAATTTTTGAAATTATATCAAAAGACATTAACTCAAATTGCAGTGAAACAAGTACCAAATCTGCCTGTCAAAACGCAGGAGTGAGAGAAAGTGCCAGCTACTTTCATCATGACGCTGCAAGGATGCAGCTTATTAGACAATGCAGGAGCTTATTGTCCTGATGATGAAAAAAGCGATGTAGGGCATGGATGCCCCTTCAGCGCTGTTAGCTCGATAGCACTTGAAAGAATGCAAGATTGCGTTTTGTGTGGCAGCGACGCGGGATTCCAAAGGGGACTTGTCGTTTAGCCCCTTTTGGGTGTCGTCGCCACCGCGACAAAGATTTCAAAAAACATTGAACTTCGTTACATGGCAATAATACCAACAAATTTATTCTGTAATCTATATTTATTAGTAGTTTAAAACGTTAAAGGCTGCATCTTGTAATACAAGATGCAGCCTTTTGGTTGGAAGTAGCTTGTTATAGTTTTGTTATAACAAGTGTTTAGCTAGCGCTATTGAGCGGCTTGATATAAGTCTGTTTGTTGGACAACAAACTTATTATTAAATTTGGCTGATAACTGCCCCTTACGATGTGCAAGAGCGGATTGCAGTTTCTTAGTTACTTTGGCAATAGCTTTATAAAGCTGTTTGTCTGAAGCGTTAACGGTAACTTTAGCTCCTTCATATAGTGTGGTAACTTCTAATTTTTGTTGGTTTGGCTCAACGGTAATCTTTGAGTCTATCTCCATTAGAGAAGGATAATGCTTAGAGATTTTAGCAAATTTATTTTCGATAGATTGCTTGATACCTTCAGTAATTTCTACGTGATGTCCTGAAATTTTAATCTTCATAATCTTACCTCTTTTATTATCGTAATCATTTTCTTCATCTTCATAATCCTCCTTCAGTCATAAAAATGCAACAGAAAAATGGTAGATAAATGCAATTAAATGTAACCTTTTTTTATTGCTTATTTGCCGTCATATTTCAGTCATTTTGGCTTGTATTATGCAGAGGCGATAGTGAAATATTTCAATGAAACTGATGGCGTTATCTTTAGGGGAAATTATTATACGCGATAAAAAAAACGGCAAGTAACTGGTGTTACTTGCCGCTTGGTTGCATTAACTTTGTCTCTTTAAGCGTTATTTAAAATGCCTGTTAAAGAAGTCCATGATGGTATTATTCAAATGCACTTTAACTTTTTTGCCGCGCATACTGTGTTTACTACCAGGGTAGGTCATCAATTCAAATAACTTACCTTCATCTTGTAAGGTTTTAATCAACTTAGTGGTGTTGGTAAATAATACGTTATCATCAGCCATACCATGATAAACCATTAATGGGCCACTTAAGCCTGAAACGTAAGGGAAAACACTACTTTGCTGATAGCCAGCAGCATTCACCTTAGGGTGGTTTAAGTATCGCTCGGTGTAGTGTGTATCGTATAACATCCAATCAGTAACGGGAGCACCACTAACACCCGCTTTAAAGTAATCACCCGCCTTGAACATAGTCATTAGCGCCATGTAGCCGCCGTATGAATGACCAAAGATACCGATGCGCTCTTTATCAACGTATGGCAGGGTATGTAAAAACTTCACCCCTGTTATTTGGTCGGCCACTTCAACTTGACCAAGAGTTTCATAAATTGGAAACTCAAAAGCAGTACCACGATAGTTAGAGCCGCGGTTATCAAGTTGATAAACAATATAACCCTGTTGCAGCATATGCTGCGTCATATCTGCACCTTGCCATTTGTTGGTAACACGTTGTGCGTGTGGACCACCATAAACCCGAACAATTACTGGGTACTTTTTACCCGGCTGCATGTCTTTAGGCTTGTAAAGCTTGTAGAACAAGTCAGCTTGGCCATCATCTGATTTTAACGAGCCAAACTCAGGCATCACTAGATCATCATAATATGGCGCTACAGGGTGGTCTGGTGTGACTTTGTTTTCTGCTAACCAGGTAATATGTTCGCCATTAGCAAGGTGTAAGCTTACTTGTTTTGGCGTCTTGGCATTTGAAAAACTATCGATATAGCTTTCACTGGTGGCGCTAAAACTAATGCTATGAAAGCCATTGCGTTTAGTGATGCGCTGAACATGTTCAGGTGATTTTCCGTTTAGTGGCACTTTATATAAGTGACGCTCAAGCGGAGTATCGGCGCGGCCGGTGAAATACACCCAACCATTTTTTTCGTCAACGCGTGTTAATGAATCAACTACCCATTCGCCTTTTGTTAACTGAGATATTAACTCGCCTTTAAGGTTGTAATGGTAAAGGTGTTTGTAACCATCACGTTCAGATGCCCAAATAAAGCTTTTGTTATCACTTAAAAAGGTTAAATCTTTATGAAGGTTAATCCAGTGTGTTGAATTTTCTGTTAGTAAAGTCTTCTGACGACGCTTTTTTAACTCATAAGTTTTAAGCACTAAGGTTTTTTGATCGCGACTTTGCCATTGATAAGAGACTTTTTTACTGTCGCTAAGCCATTTTACACGTGGAATATAAATATCTTTGTCTTCACCGGTGTCAATAAAGCGTATTCGTTTACCTTTAATATCCGTTACGGCTAATTGGATATGAACATTGTTAGTGCCTGTTGCCGGGTAGCGCTGCTCAATGAGCTCTATTTTTTCCGCGTAAATTTCATTGCGAATAACGGTTTGAACTGGGGTTTCATCAACGCGTAAAAAAGCAATGTGCTGCTCATTAGGAGACCACCAGTAGCCTGTCATGCGTGACATTTCTTCTTGAGCGACAAACTCACTCATGCCATTTTTAATGGTACCGCCACCATCGATAGTCAGTTGACGTTCTTCACCTGAGGCAATATTTAATACATAAATATTTTGCTCACGAATGTATGAAACATAATTACCTTTTGGTGAGAATTTAACATCGGTTTCAAAGCCTTGCGTTTCTGTTAAACGCTTGGATTGCTTATTTGCTAAATGATAGTAATAAATGTCACCGTTAAGTGGGAATAATAACGCACTACCATCTCGAGAGAATTGGTATTCCATAATACCGACACCATAGATGCGTTGGCGCTCTCGTCGGGCTTTTTCTTCATCAGATAAATTCTCAGGACCACTAAAAAGCGATTGTGAATCTACTAGTAATTTATTTTCTTTACTTGCTAGATTGTATTCCCATAAATCATAACGATTTAGATCTTCCGCTTTCCCTTGCAAGTAAGTCACACGGGTGCCATCAGGGGAGAACTTCAGCGATTTAGGGGTTTGACCATTTAGCGAAGGTGAACTGTAAATACGTTCTATGGTTAATTGCTCAACGCTTGAAGGCTGTGCGGTTTTAATGATTTCATTTTCATCATTTGCATGGGCACTGATTGGCAAAGCTAATGAACAAGCTAGGGCAATAAGCGCTCTTTTTACCGTAAATTTCATAGGAAAATTATCTTTTAAGTTATCTTTAAAGTATCTTTTAAGTGACCTATTTAGTTATTTTATTCATCGCTGTAAATAGGTAGTGAATTTTCTGACATCGGCACTTTAACAAACGTCGTTAGGTTATTAAAGTGACGTGAATACAGGGCATTGTCATTAAAAGTGCTAAGTAGTGCAACTAATGACGAATAAAGCGTTGATCAGTCAATGCGGAATATGTCAGTTTTAGTGCACATAAACCGCGGCTAACATGTTATTTGATCAGTGCTATTAACTCATGAATGGTTTTTACTGCACAAATTTTAGCGCCTAAACCTTCCATTGACTTGTGGTAGTTTCGATAAGGGATAAAAATCTCGGTGAAACCATGCTGTGCAGCCTCTTTAACTCTTGGTACACCACTGTCAATCGGACGCACATCGCCATTTAAGCTTAATTCGCCCATGATGCAGGTACTTCGAGGGATAACGAAATCATTTAAACTACTTAACAGGGCGGTTACTAGCGCAAGGTCAATACAAGTTTCAGACTCATCAATTTTCAGGCCGCCAACAATATTGAAAAAAGTATCGTGAAATATCTTTGTTTTGGTATGTTTACGTAATACCCCTGTTAGCATTTTTATACGGTTCATGTTCAAACCTACGCAAACTCGCTGAGGAAACTCTGCTTCGGTTTCAGTAGTTAAACATTGAATCTCAAGCAGTAAATTACGGTTACCTTTACGGATACAAGTAATGGCTGAGCCCGGAGATTCTGTACTTGAGCCTGATAAGAAAATTTCGCTCGGGTTATCGACACTAAGCATGCCGCGCTCACACATTTTAAAAATACCGACAGTATCAATATCACCAAAACGGTTTTTGTTGGCACGTAAAGTACGGATCTGACCATCATTGGTGTCTATGTGCAGTAACGCATCGACAATATGAACCAGTGTTTGTGGTCCGGCAATCTCATTGTTTTTATTGACGTGAGCGATGATGAACATAGTGACATCATTTTGCTTACAATACTGTGTCAGGGCTTGTGCAGCACTTTTCACTTGCGACGGTGAACCTGGACTACCATTAGCATTGTCAGTCACAACAGCTTGAATCGAGTCAATGACAGCAAATTTTATCTTGTGAGTTTCAAGCTCTTCAATAATTGCTTCAACACTTGTTTCTGCGAGCAGGTACAAGCTATCTTCGTTATAATCGAGTTTCAGTCGATTTACTCGGTTTTTAAACTGAGATAATGACTCTTCTGCAGTACAATAAAGTGAAGCGGTTGTTTGTGACATTCTAGCGATGAGATCTGAGAGTAGCGTGGTTTTACCTGCGCCAGGGTCGCCAGAGATAATATTTACCGAACCTGTGGTAACGCCGCCTGATAATACTCGGTCAAGCTCACCAATGCCGGTTAACCTTTTTGCCGCCTCTGTTGTTGCTATGTCATTAATTTTCTTAGAGCCGCCACCTGCTAAACCTGCGTACCCGCCCGTGCTAGTTTTGCGAACAGTGCTCGCTTTTGCTGTTTTAGATATTTTCATCTCAACAATGGTATTCCAAGCACCACAGCGGCACTGTCCTTGCCAGCGAGTGTAATTCATACCGCAATCGGAACACACAAACTCAATTTTTGCTGCTTTTACCATGAAGAGATTACCTACCTTTAGCGTTTTAAATGTATCAAAAATTGATTGCCGATAAGCCATAGATTACTGACTTTGTTTGAACAACTTGTTCAAGGGCACAAAAATTGCTTGGTTGTTTTTAAATATTTGGGTTAAATTATAATGATTTTGCTTATATTGTCTAAGCTAAAGTGAGTGCAGAGAAATATCCGCACTTTTGCTATATGAATTTAAACGTAATAAATATCGTAAATCTATAATAAATAATTGATATGAATAAAGATTTTAGCAAACACAGTCAGTTAATTAGTAAGTTTCGTGGCCGAGTGAATAAAGGTGACTTTGAAGCTGCGTTTACTGCATCTACAGGGCAGCTGACAAAAAACGAACGCTTTTTACTTAAGATGGAGTTGAAGCGCCTAGCATCTGCTTGTACTCGCGCCATTGATTTACGCGGTTTAGTCGATGGTGACTGTCAGTTATTTGACTTTCAAGGGCAAAGCCACTTCTTAGATGAAGTGGGGATTGAAGCTTTTAAAGAAAACGTTTCACACTATGGTGGTTATACCTTTGGTGTGTATGAAGCGGTTAGAAACGCCAAAAACAGTTTTCGCAACATTTATCAAAATGAGCAAAACTCTCAAAGTGAAGCCGAGGAGATAAAGCAGGATAAAACTCCAACAGTAGAAAAGCTGCAATATCCGGCAAGATTACACCAGTTAGACAATTATCCTAATCGAGCCGAGGAGCGAATGAACTTTGCTATCCCGGTTACTTTAAGTTTATCTGAAAAACTAGAAGTTAAAGCCAATACCGTTGATATTAGCGTACAAGGGTTAAAGCTTAAACTGATAAATGAAACAGCGCTATATAAAGGTGATGAATTCACCGTAACTTTTACAGGCTTGCAGCAAGAGTTTCAATTTAACAAAAATAGTGTTTTTCATTTTAAAGTGAAGAATGTCATTCGGGATTCAGGCACGCAACTTATCGGTTGTCAACGATTTGATATTCCAGAAAGAGATGGTTTCCAGCGATTTTTAGCGGGTTACATTCAGGGTAATAAACGTCGTTATAAAATAAACTTAGATAACAGTTTAGTCGCTTTACAAGTGAGAAGTTTTGAGCAGTTTTCATTAGTTAAAATTAATGAACTTGCGCTATTTATGGATAATAGCAATACCTTTGCCGATGGTATTTCGCCGCGGTACGCATTAACTACTAAAAATAACTATGCCTTATATCAATATTGGCAAGATGATAAGAAGCACTCCACTTTACATTATTTAATCAATGAAGAGCGCTTTCAGCGCTTAAAAGAGATGCAGCTGCAAGGTAAAAATTTATTGGTGTTTAGTTTTATTCACCAGCATAAAGGGCAAAAGTTCTTTTATACGGTAGATGAACTGCAGCTAAAAGACGACAATGCTTTCTTTTTACAGTTTTTAGCGTTTGCCGCGAGCAAAAACTCTTTTGCGATAACTGCGCTAAATTACCAAGAAGTTAATCCAGAGCGAGCATACTCTCCCTATACGCTTTCCAATGAAATAACGAAGCAGCAAGGCTACTTAAACCCGCCACCATCAGGTGAAGTGACTGATATTCTCAAACAGTTACCATACATGGTAAACGCTATTGATATTACCGAAAGTAGTGAGCTTAGTGATTATCAAGCGTTAGGCTATCAAGGAATCGATTTGGAAAGGTTGAAAAGCTTTGGCCACAAATATGGCGATGAACGCGGGCAGGTTGATGAAATATCATTAACCTTTGGCCATCAACGCCAAGAGGTTCGTTTTAAATATAAAACACCGGCAAAAATTGAAAGCCAAGCTTTTGCATGGTCTGGCCAGTCAGCAGACTTTTCTGTTTCAGGGTTGAAAATTGAACTAGCCGAGCCCGCAACATTAGCTAAGGGTGATATTGTTTATTTAAGTTTCCCTAAACTGCAAAAAATCACCTCGGCATTCGACCTTAAGAAACTGCCATATAAAGTGATGCGGATCAGCGAAGATAGTAGGGTGGTAAACCTGAGGGTCTCGGTGAAAGAGCATCAGCATATTGGTCGTTCATTCTTTAAGTTATTAATAGATAAAAATAAAGATAAATTAACGCCCGATGAATACGCCATGCTAACACCGGGTTTATCTGCAGCACTGAGAACATTGGCTGCGGTAAATATGGTTATTCCTACTGCCTTAGTACAATCAAGCGGTAGCCGCTATAAAGTGGAAAACCTATTAACTGGCAAGCATTCAGTGAAAAGTCATAGAAGTATTGTTTCGGCTATGTCTACGTTAAGTGATCGTGATGGTTTTTATAACTTATACCCAATCCTAGGTCACTTACCTTTGAGAAACTTGCTTGATCAGCAGATGAAAAAATTAACCACCAGTGATATTGCGGTCAGTGAGCTTGTTTATATTGCTATTAATGCAAAAATGTCAGGAATTGAAAAACAAGTGACAATAAAGTTAGCCAGTGAATTAGATACGCCTGAGTTGAAGCATTTTTTCATTAAAAAGTCAGTAAAAGCAGGGGATTTCTTTGCTATTGAATTAAAACTATCTCGAAGTGATGAAGCCCATATGGAACATTTAAACCCTGAGTTGGCATATATTAGTGCTTATGCAATTCATCGAGGAAAACAGCTGGAACAAAGTATTTTCAGTGTAGCAGGGCTAATTCAGTTTATTGACGTGACTCAAGAGGTATTATTAAGGCATTCTTTTAACCATTAACCATTAACCATTAACCATACTATTTAACATGAACCTACGAAAAAGCCTAAAGACTAGTGAGCTAATTTTTAGGCTTTTTACTTTCTATATCTGATTGGCTTGTTTAAGCTAACCAATGTAATAGGCAGTCTAATCCTTGTTGATTAATGCTACTATCAGCTTGTGCGAGTACGATAGGTTTAGCATGAAACGCAACGCCGAAGCTTGCTGCAGACATCATTACCAAGTCATTAGCGCCATCACCCATGGCAACAGTTTGACTATGGGGGATTTGATACTCTTTACTCAAAATAGCTAATGAATCTGCTTTTACTTGCGCATCAACAACACTGCCTAGCACCTTACCTGTAAGCTTTCCGTCAACAATTTCTAGGGTATTGGCAAAAGCAGCATCAAGGTTTAGCGTTTCTTTTAAATGGTCAGCAAAGTAAGTAAAGCCGCCTGAAGCAATAGCGATGCGCCAGTTGTGCGTTTTTAGCTCATTAATTAAGTTTTCTAATCCTGCCATTAGCGGGATGTTTTTAGCGACATCACTGAGTATTGTTTCTGGTGACTCAGCCAATGTTGCCACGCGTTGGTGTAAACTTTGGGCAAAATCAAGCTCTCCTAGCATGGCGCGCTCTGTCACTTCTGCTACTTCTTCACCGACACCAGCAAGTTTGGCAATTTCATCAATACATTCAATTTCTATGGTGGTTGAGTCCATATCCATAACCAATAAGCCGGGCTCAATCAACTTAGGTGCATTGATAAGTAGTGCAGCTTCAACCTTATGTTCAAGGGCAAATTCCGCTAAAGCTTTACGTGACTGGGTAAAGTCATCACACTGAACCGTAAAGCGAAAACTTGTTTGCTGATTGCGGTGATTAATCGTGGTTAAGCTTTTTAGCGCTATTTTTGTTTGCGCTTGTAATGCTAAAAGTGTTGATAGCGTTAACGCTTGGAACACCACTAATTCAGTACTATCTTCAGCTATTAAATTTGAATCATGTTCGCCAATTGTCAAAGCTTGCTCTGATAAGGTAAAAGTGACAGGTAGCTGATTAACTTCAGGTAGTGATGAAAAGTACTGTTCAAGTGATAAAGGCAATATATTGGCGGTAAAAGACACGTTAACTCTCTAGGTTATTGATTTAAACTCAAACCACATTAAAGTGCTGAAACTGCTACCTTTAAGTGACTTGGCTCTGTAAAAAATAATAAACTTCACATCAGTGAATAATCTAACTATAGTGACAGTATTACTGCGTTAAATAGTTTTAAATGTTTATATGAAGCAAGCCGAACAGCCTTTATACCCTAAATTATCATCGATTTATAATAAAATTCTGCAATTAGCTAGTGCAATTTTGCTTATCATAGTGCTGATGGCTATTTTACAATCGACCGGGGTAAAGAATCGTAAAGCGTTAACAGAGCACTTTAACTTTATTGCTAAGCAACAATTGCAGCAAGGTGTTGCCGGTGCTGCGGTATTACTCGAACAAAATGTTGATAATAAAGTTGCGCAAAAATTAATATTGCAGCGCTATCTAGATGGTTTGGCTAAAGTAAACTTTGTTAAACAAGCGCACTTATATGATGAAACCGGATTGTTGCTAGTGTCGAGTGTTTCGCTAGAAAAAGATAAACAAGGCGATAGCGTTGAAGTAAGCAAAGCGAAAACGGTTGGTGAGCTTTATGGTATTTCACCACACCAGCGTAACTTATCGGGCAAATGGACGCCGTTTGTTGAAGAGATCCGACACACAGCTAGCGACAAAAATAATTTACATGGCTATTTACGTTTTACCATAGAGCAAAGCTATTTAACCGATATTTTAGCGAAAGCTGATGAAGAGCAGCAATCTCTGCAGCGCTTAATGTTGTTATTAGCGGGGATTGTTGGCTTTCTACTCACAAGAGGCTTAAACCGTTTTAGTCGACGTGGTTACCGCTTGTCATCAGACACCCAAAACAAATAAGTTTAGCAGGGCTTAACTAAAAAATATTTGCTCGATGTTCTGTACAATAATCTCAGCAATATCAGTGGGGCTTTCTTCTCGTATATCAGCAAGTAACTGAAATACTTGTACTAGGTTTATTGGCGAGTTCGGAGCTTGTTCAGCTGTGGTGGTGAAGTCTTCTTTACTTGGCGTAATACTACTAAGCAGTTCTTTACTTAATGGCATTGATGGCGCGTCAGTTTCTAACACCAAACTCTCTAGTGGTAACCTTCTGATGGTATTAATAGTTTTTTTAGCACGTGAGAAGCTAATGGTACTACCAACACCCAGTTTAAAGCCTAAATCAATATAATCTTTTGCTTGTTGATAGCTGCCGGAAAATCCGTGGATAATGCCAGAACGCTTAAGTTGGTAACGCTTCAACATCGGCACTATGTATTGATGAGACTGTCTGTGGTGCACAATTACCGGTAAATTATGTTGCTTAGCAAGATTTAGTTGGTAATCGAAAAAGTGCTGCTGTTTGGCTAAAGCTAACTCGGGGTTATCACTGCGCTTGATATTCGCGCCATCTATACCTATTTCACCAATTGCAATTATCCCTTGCTTTGCTCTGGTAACACTTTGATTTAATAACTCAAGGTGAGAGTCATCAAGGTCAGTTAAAAACCATGGATGGATACCTAAGCAGGGATAAAGTTTGATTGGTTTGTTATGGAAGTCTTGGGCGAGACTTAATACGTCATCAAAGTTATCAGGTGACGTTGAAGGGATGATAATGCGCTTGATTGCTAGCTGATGACATTGCGCTAATAAATTAGGTAACTGCTTAGCAAAGACTGAGTCATCAAGGTGACAATGACTATCGGTAAATTGCACCACTGCCTCCTCGATCAAATTTGGTTGAGAATAGTTTTACTCTATCATCTGTCATAACTTATACACTGTGATTCAAACAAGTAAGACGCTGTAAATCCGTCCGTGGACGCTCTGCATAATCATCCTGATTATGAAGCTTACTCTTTTTGAACTCACAGAATATAATTATAATCTACTGTGTTAATTTATTCCTAGTTAGTGCAAGTGGAAGGAAAATGCACGGAGCTGACGTAAGTCAGTGAGTACCTTTGACGAATCAATTGCGTTAACTAGGGTTAAATTTAGATCGTTACATGCGATCCATGACTTCAATGCCTAGAATATCTAAACCTTGTTTTAAGGTGTTAGCAATAACTTGGCATAAAGCTAAACGCGATGCTTTTACTTCATCACTAATACCTTCTTTAAGAATAGGGCAGGCTTCATAAAAACTCATGTAAAGACTGGCTAATTCGTAAAGGTAGTTACAAAGTAAGTTTGGCGTACATTCGCTAATTACCGCGTCAACAGTATCTTCAAGTTGTAATAATTTAAGCGCGAGTGCCTTTTCTTGTGGCTCAACAATGCTAATAACTGCATTACTGTCGACAGTGCCGGCCTTAGAGAAAATACTTTGAATACGTGAGTAAGCGTATTGTAAATAAGGCGCTGTGGCACCTTCAAAGCTCAGCATGGTCTTCCAGTTGAAGATATAATCGCTAGTACGGTTTTTCGATAAATCGGCAAATTTAACTGCGCCAATACCTACTTTTTCAGAGATTACTTTCAAATCTGTACCACTGATTTCTGGGTTTTTCTCTTTAATTAAATCAGCAGCGCGAACGACCGCTTCATCAAGAAGTTCAGCTAATTTAATGGTACCGCCAGTACGGGTTTTAAATGGTTTGCCATCATCCCCCATCATCATGCCAAATGGACAATGCTGATAACCAACGTTCTCAGGTAAGAAGCCTGCTTTGCGAGCAACAATTTCAACTTGCTTAAAATGAAGCGCTTGACGAGCATCAGTGAAGATAACAATGCGATCAGCAGCTAGCTTACCACTGCGGTAGCGACACGCTGATAAATCGGTGGTTGCATATAAGAAACCACCACCAGATTTTTGCACGATAAACACTGACGGTTCACCGTCTTTGTTAGCCATTTCATCAATGAAAACCACTTTAGCGCCTTGATCTTCTACAGCAATCTCTTTTGCCATAAGTTCATCAATGACATTGTTTAAATCATCGTTATAAGCACTTTCGCCCATAATATCTGAGCGTTTCAATGACACGTTTAATTTTTCATAAATCTCTTCACTGTGGCTGATAGAAATATCAATGAACTGTTGCCATAATTTTGCACATGCTTCATCACCACTTTGCAGTTTAACAACGTCAGCACGTGCTCTATCGGCAAAGCCTTCTTCTTCATCAAAGCGTACTTTTGCTTCTCGGTAGAAGTTTTCTAAATCAGCAAGGGCAGTTTCAGCAACTTCATCACTGGCAAGTTTATCGCTTAAATGCGCGATTAACATACCAAACTGCGTACCCCAATCGCCCATGTGATTTTGACGAATGACGGTATCGCCACGAAATTCTAATGCGCGAACTACAGCATCACCAATGATAGTTGAACGTAAGTGACCTACGTGCATTTCTTTGGCAAGGTTTGGTGCTGAGTAATCAACAACAACGGTTTTTACGTCATCACCTGCAACAGTGCCGCGTTGAGTAACACCGATATTTGCATCTTGAGCAACCGTATTTAGCTGAGCAGCTAACCAGTTTTCATCAAGGTGAATATTAATAAAGCCGGGACCTGCAAGTTCAACTTTGCTTGCGATACCCGTTAAATCTAAGTTTTCAACAACCTTTGTTGCTAATTCTCTAGGGTTAGTTTTAAGCTTTTTAGCTGCACCCATCACGCCATTGGCTTGATAATCACCAAAGTTTGGGCGGTTAGATAAACTAACTGCCGGGTTAGTGCCTTCAGGTAAACCAGCTGCAGTCATTGCTGCACTAACTTTTTCAGAGAGGATCTGTTTAATATTCATATTATGTCTCGTTTATTTTCTACTTAGCTCTGTAGTTTTGCCGAGTCACTGAGGTAAACAAGCGATACGCGTAAACCCGTCCATGGGGCTTAACACAAGGTTCCCTCCTTGTGAAAATCGCTTTTATTACCATCAGTAACTCGGCTTTAAAAGTCTACGGTGCTATATTTCTAGCAGATCTAGCACAGAGCAAATTTATTTCTTAACGCTTCCATACTGGAAAGCTCGGTTTTGCAAACTAAATTGGATTTTTGCAAAGCGGTCAAGAAATTTTATCAGGAAGCTTAGTGTACTAAGTGACTTGATAAAATTTCGCCGGCAATGCAGCAAAAATTCAATTTAGGCAGCAAAAAAATTAGTGTTCACGCGTCGAGTGGAACTTAATATCGGGATTACGCTCTTGCGCTAATGATAAATTCACCATCGTTGGTGCGATATACGTTAAGTTATCACCACCATCAAGCGCTAAGTTATCACCCGCTTTCTTCTTGAACTGCTCTAAAGTACGTTCATCATCACAGGTACACCAACGAGCCGTTGCGACACTGATTGGCTCATAAATCGCATCAACTTTGTATTCAGTTTTAAGGCGTTGTACTACCACTTCAAACTGAAGCACACCAACTGCACCAACAATCATATCGTTGTTAATGAATGGCCTAAATACTTGCACCGCACCTTCTTCTGAAAGCTGGATTAAGCCTTTTTGTAATTGCTTGGCTTTTAATGGATCTTTTAAGCGAATACGACGGAACATTTCAGGCGCGAAGTTAGGAATACCACTAAACTTCATCATTTCACCTGCGGTGAAGGTATCGCCAATTTGAATACTGCCATGATTATGTAAACCAATAATGTCACCAGCGTAAGCTTCTTCAACGTTAGATCTATCACCCGCCATAAAGGTTACCGCATCAGCAATTTTTACATCTTTGCCAAGGCGTACTTGTTTCATCTTCATGCCTTTTTCATATTTGCCTGAACAAATACGCATGAATGCGATACGGTCCCTATGTTTAGGATCCATATTCGCTTGAATTTTAAAAACAAAACCTGAGAATTTATCTTCTTGTGCGACGACTTCACGCAAATCGGTTTTACGAGGTAATGGTTTTGGTGCCCATTTGGTTAAACCATCAAGCATGTGATCAACACCAAAGTTACCTAAAGCCGTACCAAAAAATACTGGTGTTAGCTCACCTTTTAAGAATTCGTCTAAATCAAACTCATGTGAAGCACCTTGCACTAGTTCTAGCTCTTCACGTAAGTCATCGGCATAGCTGCCAACCGCTTCATCAAGTTCAGGGTTATCTAGGCCTTTAATGATACGTACTTCTTGGATGGTATGACCTAAGCCTGATTGATATAAAAAAGTTTCGTTAGTAACTAGGTTATAAACACCTTTAAACTCCTTACCCATGCCTATTGGCCAAGTAATTGGTGCACACTTAATTTTTAAAACTTCTTCAACTTCATCCATGACTTCCATTGGATCACGTACATCACGGTCCATTTTGTTCATGAAGGTGATAATTGGCGTGTCACGTAAACGGGTAACTTCCATTAACTTAACGGTACGTGCTTCAACACCTTTGGCAACATCAATAACCATTAAACATGAGTCAACGGCCGTTAAGGTACGGTAAGTATCTTCAGAGAAGTCTTCATGACCAGGTGTATCAAGTAAGTTGACTAGACAATCGTTGTATGGAAACTGCATTACCGAGGTCGTGATAGATATACCACGATCTTTCTCCATTTCCATCCAGTCAGATTTTGCATGTTGACCCGATTTTTTACCTTTCACTGTACCGGCTTTTTGTAAGGCTTGACCGAACAAAAGTACCTTTTCAGTAATGGTTGTTTTACCCGCATCCGGGTGAGAAATGATGGCAAAGGTACGACGTAAATCGACTTGCTCTTGCTGTACAGACATGCAAATTACCTGTTGTATAAATAAGGGAAAAGCGCCAAGTGAATAGGACTTTTCTTAAAAATTGGAAAATTGCGCGCATTGTAGCATTAAATTAGGATAAATCCGCAAAAAGCAGCGCTATTATCGACAACTTTTTAATCGATAACTTAAGGTGACGTGTCTAAGTGAAAAAGCGTAACTTATCGTGCAGTAACTACTGCACGATAAGTTAGTGATTGTGAAGGGGGTTAAGCAATGAAATTACGCTTAGGGCATAGGCCAAACTTGCACGCCATCAACGGCTATGGCGTTTTGATTTAAGCTTGAACAATAACCAGTACCCGTTGAAGTGTAGAAAATTTTATCGAGCAATTTATGGCCTTTAGCCAGTACTTGAGCTTTGGCTTTATCTGATACGGTAAAGCCATACATGGCAAACCAATCGGTTAAGTTCAGTTGAGTAATCTCTGATAGTGAAATAAATAATCGGTCATTTTGGCTAGCAGCGCTGAAATCCGTTAGTGTGTAATCATCAAAGCCAAGTGCAACTTTACCCGTATTCCAAGCGTCTTCTGAATTATCAAAACGCCACATCTCTCTATCCCAAATATGCAGTCTGGGGTACAAATACCAGCCGTTAGTGATAGTACCTTCTGCTTGAGCTGCCATCATCAGTTGCAAGTAAATAGCGTGATGCTCAGACCAACTTTTTGTTAAGTTGCTTTGCATATAAGCACTAGGATCTGCGGCAAGTTGGCTTTGCTGTAGGGTATTAAAGATTGATTCAAACGGCAAACTCTGACAGCTTGCCGATTGATCGGTATCATCTTCATAAACAGATTTAGAAAAATAAGAATAAAAATTTGTGTTTGAATGTCCACCGTAACCTTCAAAGCGCATGCTGCTTCGCTCAATCCCATGACCTAATTCATGTAAATCACCATGTCCCGCTGGGCTAAAATTCCAACCAGCATCGTAAGGATTACCACTACAGCCCCAGCCACAAGTAGGCTGATCTGCATTCATGTGTTTGACAATATCTATGGTATCAACGCTTAAGCCACGGGCAGTAACAAAGTCGTGAATCTCAGGCACTACATCTATGCCGGGTCCTTGAAACCCAGCTAAAACATGTACCATGTTGTGGGTATATTGGTAGGTGGCATTGGCAAAGTCAGATGCCACTGGCCAAATGCTGCCAGCTAAAGAAGCACTTAGTTTTGTTAACTTTGAGTGTACTTCAAAACCTTCGGTGGCAATTTCTGCCCAATCATAGTCTGCTTGCGCCATTTTCTGTGCGAAAACTATATCATCAGCTGGGGTTCGCCAATGCGGGTGACGTCCAATGTTTTCAAATTCAAAGCTGACGTCGATATCCTTTTGGCTAAAACCTATTTGTATTGGACCACCGTAACTTGAGGTAATTTCAATGCGTTCGCCTGGGCTAATGGCAATTCGATTAGTTTGTAGTAAATAGGGGCGATTATAGCCATTATCATTAAAAATATGCGTTGCGCCAGTTCTTAAGGTATTGATGAAAACACTGGTATCAGCAGTGTTATTGTCGGTTCGCGTTATAGTGAAAGTTTGCCCTGGAAGCGCATAAACACCAGCAGAGCGAAATGACGGCTTTGAAGTTAAGGTAACAATGGCATTTTCAGCAGTGATGTGACTGAAGCCAGAACGGCTAAAGTTGCCCATATCCTTTTGTGTCGGATTGACACTGCGGGTGTTATACACAGCATAATCAGCGAATAATGACTGGAAAAACTCTACGGTATCTGTTGTTTGCTTATCCATTGGATACGTTACGCTTTGTCGGTAATGATCGGCCAGTAAGATAAGTAACTTATGTAGACGATAATCACTGGAGGTAAAAATATCTAATTTTTGCGCATCAAAACTATTAAACATCGCTTTTATCGCATTAGCACCATCAAAAAACTCTGCTTGGACATTAGACTCATCGGGACAACTTCTTGTTGCACAGCCGGTTAAATCTACGTTAAATTTTTTGTTATTAAAATTGGTTAATAAGGTCTTTATCTTAGCAATATTACTCGGCAACGCGTCCATTATGGTATTGGGATCAAATGCCGACAGGTACCTATCAGACCAATAGTTATCTCCACCATGGCTAATATTCATTAAGCTTAATAATTCACGACCATGTTCGCCGATGCCGCCATCATATTGAATATAAATAACCGGAATATTTTCATTTAAAGCGGTTTGGACACTTTTAATAATTGCAGCTTTATCATCTGTGTCACGGGTGAAGCGAGAAATTATCAGTAAGTCAGGTTTATCAGTTAGACAACTGGCCAGTAAAGTACCGTCACAAGCACCTGTGTCGTTATAGTTAATATTAGCGACATTAGTGTCTAACCATTCACGAGTTTTACTGCGATCTCGAAAGTAATGGCTCTCGTCAAGCTGGCTCAGCACTACGTTAAACTGGGTTAATTGATCATGCTTTTTTTGACTTAACCAATCAAAACTATTATGGAGAAACTTCACCATTTGCTCGTTAATAATATTTCTAAACGGATTACCCGCAAATGCTAAGTAGCGACCGCTATTTAACGCTTTACTGCCGGCAACGGCAAACGAGTCAACCGCAATAGCGTCAGCTTTTTTGGCGGCATGTGTAGTATAAAGTACGGTATCATTAAAAGGGTATTCCGGCGATATAATCGCGGCATCGTGGCTAGGGCGCCAATCTATACTGGTCAACTTTTCACTGGCAGAATCGAGCTTGAACAGTTGTGACTTGATGTCATTAAAATGTGCTTTATGTTGAGAAATTTCAGCTAATGCTGCGGATAACAATACAGTATTGTCTTCAATAACAAGGGTATTACCTGTGCTAAGCGCTAATGCTAAGAAGCTTTGTTCAACAGCAATGGTAAATTCGACATCGTGATTACTGGTACCATCATTTATATTAATGGAAAAAGTATTATCACCTACATCCTCCATGCTAGGAGTACCACTAAGCACACCTGTATCATGAGCAAGGGTTAGCCAATGAGGAAGGTTGTTACTGCTAAAGGTAATGGTACTCGTTTCTTTGCCGTTATGAGTTAAGGTAAAGTTATATAACTCATTTGCTCTTGCTGATGAGGTTGTAAGCGTTAACTCTGGGACAGTATGATCTTTAACCACGGTAAGATTAAACACTAATGAGGCCGTTAAATAGCCATCGGTAACATGTAAAATGATATCTTTATGAAGGCCTACATTACTCAGTAGTGGTTTGCCTGCTAATTTACCCGTGGCGTTATCAAGTGTTAACCAATCGGGCAAGTTATTCGAATAAAAGCTCAGGTTATCATCATTTTCATCTGTTGCCGTTGGAGAGAAACTAAAGCTTTGTCCTAAGGCGGCATTTGCCGGAGCACCACTGATTGTTGGCGCAATATTGTCACTCGACTCAGGAGTTTTTGGTAAGTTCAGGACATTGATAACTAACTCTATACTGCTTGTGTCTTTATTATCAGAAGCAAGCAAAGTTAATTTATGATCGCCAATATCTTCAATACTGGGGGTGCCCGATAAAGTGTGATCGATTAAGGTAAGCCAACTGGGTAAACTCTCAACGGTTAAGATGATGGTATCACCATCGCTATCTATTAGTGTCGGAGTAAAGCTAAACAAGGTGTCAATGTGAGCAATATCTGTTTTACCTGAAATTACCGGTGCATTGTTGGCTTTCTCCTCTGTCTCTACTGGCGGTAATGGAGCTGCTATTGAAGGTTCTGGTTGTTCTATTTCGCCACTTTCATCACTGCTGCCACAGGCGAATAGCAATAATGTTAATGCTAGAGAAAAGTAGTGCCTAGTACCACGAATAAAAGAGACTCTTTTTGATTTCATTATGTTTTTTAGGTAGTTATTTTTATTGGAGATGAAATATATCACCACTGGTCAGATGATTGTAGCGACAAAAAATAGCTAATTAGAACAATTAGTAATAGTAGGTTGAAGATATATAACAAAATTGAACTTTTGTTTAAAAACTAGGAGTGTCTTTGAAGTAATCTAAATCACAATAAAAAATACATGAGAAATAATGTTTTTTTGCGGTGTTGGAGTTGGACTAGTTAAATAAGCTAGAAATGAATTGTGATTCATTAGCCTCTAACACAGGAGTCGTTAACTTTTGACTTTCTTCAATGCTAACTTGTGACTTTATATGGTTAACCAACAAGGTAAAAGCCTGTTCTTTGGTTAAATCGGTTAGCTGGGAAAGCTTAGTTATTGCATCATCGACAATAAGGTTTGCAACATCATCATTTGAAAGTTGGCTGTCAGTGGTTGGCTTGATCCGAGTAAACATGTTAATCCCCTTTTACTTTATGACAGCTATTCTAATATCAGCAGCAAAGTAAACTAGGGAGTTTAGGTATTTAAATGTTGTTATTTGTTAATAACACTGCAAAATTTAATAAGCGCTGATGGGAAAGGTGAATAGCGCAGAGTTAATGTTACAGAGTTAATGGTGCAGAGAAAGACTAACACTTGAGTGACATAACAATAGCATCTTCATAGCCAAAACCTGAACTACTTGGGTAGTAACCAGTTCTTCGGTCAATTTCGATAAAGCCAGCGTTCATGTACATCATTTGTGCGGAAATATTTTTAGCGCGCACTTCTAAAAATATTTTTTGCGCCCCTAATTTTTTAGCTTGCGCTAAAAATTGATTAAGCAATACCTTACCAAAGCCTTGCCCTTGCTCAGCTGGAGCAACACAAATATCCATCAAGGTGGCTTCACCCACAACATACTCACCAATGTAAAATCCAGTGGCACTTTGCTTTTTCTCATCAAGAAAAAGCTGCTCGCCAAAATACCTTCCACCAATGCAGCTAGAGAAAGTCTTCTCACTCCAAGGGTGTGAATGACATGCTAATTCGATCGACATTAAGTCGCCAACATCACTTTTGTTAATATCAGTGAATAGTGCTTTTTTTGTCTTGGAATTATTCGTCATTGTGATTACTCAACACTTGCCATAACTGTTTTTTAAGCATTGGTGACTTAGCAATACTTGTGATTGAAGGAGTGCATAACTGTTGCTCATGCCAGCGTATTTCATTTGTTGAGGTGTCGTCGGTGAAATACCAATTGAATAAGCCAAAATCTAAATGGTCGCCTTGATGACTGATTTCACCAATACTTAACTTGGTTGCCAGCAGTATGTCGCGAAAAAGTTGTTTTTGGGCTAACTCAGATAAATTAATGTCTGAGTATACTTTACTGTTATCCGATGCGGTTTCACTTTGATTTGCATGATTACGTAACTGCCATAGGCTAATACCCATTTCAGTTAGTTGCTCGTATTGCTGTTGGTTAATGCTCATCAGGGAATTTGGCTAGTTATGTTTTAGGTCGTTATGTTTTAGGTGAAGTATAATGACAGAATTAAGCTCTAACGAAAAGCAGATAAAAACAGACTTTTTGCTTATGTTATAGCTATAGGTAATTTAACAAGATTATTGAGATGTTTTACTGGAATACAGAGAGGAAAATGGCAGGGGTGGAGAGACTCGAACTCCCAACCATCGGTTTTGGAGACCGCTGTTCTACCAATTGGAACTACACCCCTGCAACGGATTCGAATTATACTGATGCGCAGACAAAGGTAAAGGGGAATTATCATTTTTTTACTATTTTGTGACTGTTTGGCTGATTTATCAGCAAATTGCTAGTATATCAGCCAATATCATCGGAAATAGTGTTTAGTGACTCGCTTTTTATGTTTCTGTCGTTAAGCTTTTAAGTCGATATTCGTTCGGATAAGGAAAGACATCTTTATAAATACCATTAGCGACATCTTGCTGACATTGCTGCCAGTAAGCAGCGGTTAATAAGTCTTGGTGATGTATTTTAAAGGCTTTTAAATAAGCAGGGTTTGCTAGGGCGAATGTTGCCAACTCCTCGGGGAACATGTCACCAGGCATAACGCTATACCAAGGCTCTGCAGCATACATTTGCTCTTCAGTAACCGCTTTGGGTTTTATTCTGAAATTTACTTCATTCATATAAGTAATTTCATCATAGTCATAGAAAATTACTCGACCATGACGCGTTACACCGAAGTTTTTCAACAGCATGTCACCCGGGAAAATATCCGCTGAAATAAGTTGTTTAATTGCTTCGCCATAGCCAAACATCGCTTCATTAATTTTTTCTTGTGCTTTATTTTTTAACGCGTCCATTAAATATAAATTTAAAGGCACCATGCGACGTTCAATATATAAATGCTCAATAATCAGTAATTCATTTTCGCCTTCTCCTTCATAGCGAATGATTGAAGGTGCTACTTTTTCTAGCTCTGCTAATAGTTCTTCATTAAAGCGTGCTTTAGGGAATGCTACTTCGGAATACTCCATGGTATCAGCCATACGGCCAACTCTGTCATGTAACTTTACTAACCGGTATTTACCCTTTACGTCTTTCTTAGTCATGTTTTTACTTGGGGCAAACTTATCTTTAATAATTTTAAATACGTAAGGGTAAGAAGGCAGGGTAAATACGGACATCACCATGCCTTTGATGCCAGCAGCAAGTTCAAATTGATCGTTACTGTGTTCAAGGTGATTGAGAAAGTCACGATAGAACTGAGTTTTACCTTGTTTATGAAAACCGATGGCAGAATATAAATCAGCTTTGGTTTTATGTGGCATTAAGCCTTGTAAAAAATTAACCAAGGCGTAGGGGTGTTGGCAATCAACGAAGAAGTAGGCGCGAGCAAAACCAAAAACCACGGCCATGCTTTCGCTGTCGGTAATTAGGGCATCTAGATACAAACCACCTTTTTCATTATTTAGTACAGCAACAATAAACGGCGTTTCACCTGCGGGAGATAACACTCGGCCAATAAGGTAAGCACCTTTATTACGATAAAAAGTAAAATCTAAAATATCAAACTGTAAGTCTTCTAATTTAACACGGGTTTTATGAGCCTTACGACGAAACGCACTGATCAGCGCATCAACGTCTTTATCTAAATCTTCAAAAGGAATAATGGTTCTGTGACTATTCATGATGTCACAAATCGTTTGTTTTAAGCCCAATACAGCGGGTTTATAACTGGTGTAAATTTTTGGCGCCGCTTTATCATCTAATCTATGAGCAGTACTTTCGACAAAAATATAGCCATTATGATAATACTTACGTTCAAATAAGTGGCAAAAGACTGAATTATAAAAAGTTTCAGCTAACTCGGGTTGATTATGATTGGTTAGCAGATCTGAATAGCTTGCTTTGACTTGCTGCCAAAGCGCATCATCGAGTACATTTATCGAAAAATCGTCTTTGATTTCGTTGAAGGTCTCATTAACCCTTTGGTCATAAAAGTTGGTTCGAGCTCTTGATGAACGATGCACTTCGTTCCACTGACATTGCTGAAATCGCTCGCGGGCGGATTGGGTTATTTCTATAAAAAGTGCAATGTGGCGATCAAAGCCATTGATAATTCTGCTAGCGATGGTCAAGGCAAGTTCATTTTTCATAAGGCAGTCAACTCAGTTAGTCAGCATTTCGCTTTATAGTTAAGTATATTTAACTTAAAACGGCTTGATTAACCAACATACACTAAAAATTTATTCATCGAGATAATTTCGCTAAATAGTGGTTATCATGGGGAATAATGTGGTTTTAACGCATGTTTACAAATTGTTGCTTAGTCTCAGGCGTTAAAATCAGTGAATTTACTTGCTATCAAGGGCGCGCAGCTCTAAAATTACGCCTTTTTTAAATCAAGTAAATTAGCCCAAATCATGCGTGTTTCTGACTTCTCTTTCGACTTACCCGAAACCCTTATTGCTCGTTATCCAAAAGCTGAGCGTACCGCGAGTCGTTTAATGGCTTTAGATGGAAATACTGGTGCTATAACCGATGGTGTTTTTACTGATATTGTTGAGCAACTAAATGCTGGCGACTTATTAGTTTTTAATAATACCCGTGTTATTCCTGCGCGCATGTTTGGTCAAAAAGCCAGTGGTGGTAAAATTGAGGTATTAGTTGAGCGCATCGTTGATCAACATACGGTACTTGCCCATATTCGCGCCAGTAAATCGCCTAAAGTGGGTAATGAACTTACCCTTGAAGGAAAAGTAAACGCAACTATGATTGCTCGCCATGGCGCATTATTTGAATTGAAGTTTTCCGAGGAAGAGTCAGTATTAAATATCTTGGAAGATATTGGCCACATGCCATTACCGCCTTATATTGACCGCCCTGATGAAGACAGTGATAAAGAGCGTTATCAAACGGTTTATAATGAAAAACCTGGTGCGGTCGCAGCCCCTACGGCAGGATTACATTTTGATGATGCCTTGCTAGCAAAAATTCAAGCGAAAGGTGTTGAATTAGCCTTTGTTACCTTGCATGTAGGAGCAGGGACTTTTCAACCGGTTAAAGTTGATGAAATCGCCGACCACGTTATGCACGCTGAATATGTTGAAGTACCGGATGAAGTGGTTGAGCAAATCACTCGAACTAAAGCCGCTGGCGGTAGAGTCGTTGCTGTGGGCACTACCTCGGTACGCTCGTTAGAAAGTGCAGCTAAAGTCGCTAAAGATAAAGGCGAAACCTTGAGTGCCTTTTATGGCGATACTGATATTTTTATAACCCCAGGTTATGAATTTCAATTGATTGATGCCTTAGTGACTAATTTTCATTTGTCAGAATCAACACTGCTTATGCTAGTAAGCGCTTTTTCTGGTTATGATCATATTATGCCTGCTTATCAACATGCGATAGATAATGAATACCGCTTTTTTAGTTATGGCGATGCCATGTTCTTAACTAAACAAGAACTAGACAAGAGCTAAGCAATAACTAAGAAAATTAAGCACAACCGAATATTGAGTAAAGAATTTTTAAACTAAACACCGCCGGCCTGTTTTGCTAGTGGGTGAGAGAGAATGTAATGAACGAACCAGTAAAAAATAGAATGAAGTTTGAGTTAGACACCACCGATGGTAAAGCCCGTCGTGGTCGTTTAACGTTTGATCGTGGCGTAGTTGAAACGCCTGCATTTATGCCTGTAGGTACTTACGGTACGGTGAAAGGCATGAAAACCGATGAAGTAGAAGCATTAGGTGCTCATATTATTTTGGGTAATACCTTTCATTTGATGTTACGTCCAGGGACAGACATCATCGAGCAACATGGCGGTTTACATGAGTTCATGAATTGGGATAAACCCATTTTAACTGACTCAGGTGGCTTTCAAGTATTCAGTTTAGGTAAAATGCGTAAAATTACCGAAGAAGGTGTACAGTTTAGCTCGCCTGTTAACGGTGAAAAAATCATGTTAACCCCTGAACGCTCAATGGAAGTGCAGCGTAGTCTGAATTCAGATGTCGTGATGGTTTTTGATGAATGTACGCCATACCCTGCAACTCACAAAGAATCTAAAGATTCAATGGAGATGTCAATGCGTTGGGCGCAGCGTTCGAAAGATGCACATGGTGATAGCCCGAATGCCTTATTTGGTATTGTTCAAGGTGGCATGTTCGAAGATTTACGTGAAGTATCTGTTGATGGCCTAAAAGCTATCGACTTTGATGGTTACGCCATTGGTGGTTTATCGGTAGGTGAGCCAAAAGAAGATATGATCAGAATTTTAGATCATACCACGCCCTTGATACCTCAAAATAAGCCCCGATACTTGATGGGAGTAGGTAAGCCTGAAGATTTGGTTGAAGGCGTGCGTCGTGGTGTCGATATGTTTGATTGTGTTATGCCAACACGAAATGCCCGAAATGGTCATTTATTTGTTAACACGGGTGTCATTAAAATCAGAAATGCTAGTCATAAAACTGATACAGCACCACTTGATGAAACCTGTGATTGTTATACCTGTAAAAACTATTCACGCGCGTATTTACATCATTTAGACAAGTGTAAGGAAATTTTAGGCTCGCAATTAAACACCTTACATAACTTACATTTTTATCAAAAAGTGATGCAAGGTTTGCGTGATGCCATCGAGCAAGGTAAATTAGACGCCTTTGTTGAAGAATTTTATGCTTTACGTGGTTTACCAGTACCGCCTTTAGCCGAAGGTAGTAAACAAGTTTAGCGTTAAAAATAAGATTTAAGGCTGACTTTACCGGTTAGTTATTAAAAATTGAAAATCTTGTGGCTTAGTATTTTGCCGTGATTTTGTTCAATTGAAAGGAAAAGACACGGAGTTGGCGTTAGTCAATGAGTACCTTTGACAAATCAATTGGGCAAAAGCGCAATAAAATAAAAAGTCACTAACTAAATATTAAAAATAAGAAGTAAGAGGAATTTATGAGTTTATTTATCAGTAATGCCCATGCAGCAGCAGCTCCAGCACCAGCCGGTGGTGGCATGGAAATGATCATCATGTTAGCCGTTTTCGGTTTAGTGTTTTATTTTATGATCTATCGTCCACAAGCTAAGCGTGTAAAAGAGCATAAAGGCTTAATGTCTTCATTAGCGAAAGGCGATGAAGTATTAACGCAAGGCGGCATTGTCGGTAAAATCGTGAAAGTATCTGACGAGAAAGATTTTATTGTTGTTAGCGTTAGCGAAAATACTGAAGTTACTGTACAAAAAGCAGCAATAAATGCAGTGCTACCTAAAGGTACAATGAAGTCACTTTAGCACCTAATCTCATTGCCAGTTAATATGTTAGCTTCATCAGGAATACTCATTGACATGCGTCAACTCCGTGTTCCTTCTTTGTTAACATATCAACTGGCTGCGAGCTTAAGTACTACTGTGAAAACTAAATCCTATAAAGACTACAATAAAACGTAGTAGATCTCTTATTTGTGATTTATTGAAATAAGTACAAGGCGAAAGCGCGGAGTTGACGTATGTCAATGAGCACATTCGACGCCGTAAATATAAAAGTAGAGCGGCAAATACAACAGCTCTTAAAAAAGGACACATTGTGTTAAACAAATACCCATTATGGAAAACACTGATGGTGGCTATGATTGTCGCTTTTGGTGCGCTCTATGCCACACCAAACTTATTTGGTGAATCTCCTGCCGTACAAGTGTCAGGATTACGTGGTGTTGAAGCTGATGCAGCCACGCTTGATGCTATCAAAGCGCAGTTAGAAAAAAATAATTTAGCTTTTGATTCAATTGCCCTCGAAAAAGGCCAAGTATTAACACGCTTTAAAAATACTGAAGATCAGCTTAAAGCTCGCGATATTTTAGATGATAATTTAGGTAAGCAATTCTCTGTTGCCTTGAATTTAACACCTAATACGCCAGAGTGGTTAGCAGCTATTGGTGGTACGCCAATGAAGCTAGGTTTAGACTTAAGTGGTGGTGTGAGCTTCTTAATGGAAGTGAACATGAAAGAAGCCATCAACAAAGCTAAAGTTGGTATGGTGAGTGATTTTCGTGGTGAATTACGTAATGAAAAAATTCGCTACCGCACTGTCAAAGAAGCCAACGATGCCATTGTCATCATTTTCCGTAAGGTTGAAGATTTAGAAGCAGCAGAATCATTACTTGAAAAGCGTAATCGTGACTTACTGTTTAGCAGTAATGAAGATAAGTTAACGCTTACTGCAAAAATGACAGAAGCCAAGCTGAAAGAAATTCGTGAGTATGCACTACAACAAAACATTACCATTATTCGTAATCGTGTAAATGAGTTAGGTGTTGCCGAGCCACTAGTACAGCGTCAAGGTAAAAAGCATATTGTTATCGAATTACCTGGTGTGCAAGATACTGCTAAAGCGAAAGAAATCTTAAATGCTACCGCGACTATTGAGTTTAGATTAGTCGATACTGAAGGTGACTTATCTAACGCATTAAATGGCCGTGTACCTGCAAATTCTATTTTATTAACAGATAAAGATGGTAAGCCAAGTCTGTTGAAAAAACGCGTGATGTTAACAGGTGATCATATCACCGATGCTAAATCAGGCTTTGATGAATACTCTCGCCCACAAGTAAATATATCACTTGATAGTGCTGGCGGCTCTAAAATGTCTAACGGCACTAAAAACAATGTTGGTAAGCCAATGGCTACAGTATTTATTGAATACAAGCCAACGGACAGACGTGACCCTGAAGGCAATATTGTTTTTGAAAAAGTACAAGAAATTATTTCAGTGGCGACTATCCAGTCTCGCTTAGGTAAAACCTTCAGAATTACCGGCTCAGGTAGTCCGGCTGAAGCACAAAATCTAGCACTTTTATTACGTGCTGGTGCGTTAATTGCGCCAATTACTATTGTTGAAGAGAGAACTGTTGGTCCAACACTTGGTGCTGAAAACGTTCAACTTGGTTTCCAAGCAATTCTGATGGGCTTTGGTTTAGTCTTTATCTTTATGATGGTTTACTACCGCGCCTTTGGTGTTGTCGCTAACCTTGCACTAGGTGCTAACTTAATCTTGATTGTTGGTGTTATGTCAATGATCCCTGGTGCTACATTAACCTTGCCGGGTATGGCGGGTATTGTATTAACCGTTGGTATGGCAGTTGATGCAAACGTGCTTATTTTTGAGCGTATCCGTGAAGAAATCCGCGAAGGCAAAACAATCCAGCAAGCTATTCACCAAGGGTATGAAGCAGCATTCTCAACTATTATTGATGCTAACATTACTACGTTAATTGCAGCACTTATCTTGTTTGCTATTGGTACCGGTCCAGTGAAAGGTTTTGCGGTAACATTGTCTATCGGTATCATTACCTCAATGTTTACTTCTGTCGTTGCTTCACGCACCGTGGTTAATGCTGTTTGGGGCGGTAAGCGCCTTGAAAAGCTCTCAATATAGTAAGGGCAGGAATTAGAAATTATGCAAATTTTACGATTAAAAGAAACCGTCGCTTTCATGAGCTATCGCAAGATAGCCATGGTGTTTAGTGCGTTATTAATGATTGCCTCTATCGCTTCTTTAGCGACTAATAAACTGAACTTCGGTTTAGATTTTACCGGTGGTACATTAATTGAAGTAGGTTTTGAGCAAGCGGCTGATTTAGAAAAGCTTCGCGATGTGATGAATACCAATGGCTTTGCTGATGCCAAGATTCAATTTTATGGCAGCAGCCGTGATGTTGTTATCCGTTTAGGTTTACGTGATGACGTAAAAGCTGAAATGCTTGGTAATGAAGTACTAAAAATTCTTCAAACAGGTACCGGCCAAACTGTTGATATGCGCCGTATTGAGTTTGTTGGTGCAAGTGTTGGTGATGAACTAGCAGAGCAGGGTGGTTTAGCAATGCTTACTGCGCTTATCTGTATTTTAGTTTATGTTGCCTTTCGTTTTGAGTGGCGTTTTGCCATTGGCTCTGTTGTCGCATTATTCCACGATGTTTTATTAACATTAGGTTTATTCTCAATCTTAGGGCTAGAGTTTGATTTAACCGTATTGGCGGCTATTTTAGCGGTAATTGGTTATTCACTTAACGATACCATCGTGGTCTCTGACCGTATTCGTGAGAACTTTAGAAAAGTACGTGAAGGGAGTGCAGAAGAGATAATCAATATTTCTTTAACACAAACACTTAGCCGTACTTTTATTACCTCAATTACCACGCTATTGGTATTGGCTGCGTTATTCTTTAAAGGTGGTGCGTTAATTCACGGTTTTGCAACAGCATTATTATTTGGTGTGTTTGTTGGTACTTACTCTTCAATTTATGTTGCTAGTTTAGTGGCATTATCTTTAGGGATTTCAAAAGAAGATTTAATCCCAGAAGTGATTGAAAAAGAAGGTGCAGACCAAGAAGCTATGATGCCTTAAATATCATTTTTAAATGATTACCTAAAGCCGAGTAATGAAAGTTGCTCGGCTTTTTCTTTATTTATAGATAGAAGGGATCCTATTTAATTTTGCACTACACTTAACCTTACTGTATGCTGCACGCCCTTCAAGCAGTTGTCATGATTAATCGCGCTGAACATTTACCCCATTATTGAGACCATTTATGAGTGCTACTCCAACTAAGTTTACAGAATTAGGCTTATCTGAACCATTGCTAAAAGCGGTACAAGAAAAAGGCTACGAGACACCATCACCTATTCAGGCTCAAGCAATTCCAGCGGTGATTTCTGGACGCGATGTTATGGCAGCAGCACAAACAGGTACAGGTAAAACAGCGGGGTTCACTTTACCGCTATTAGAGCGATTATCTAAAAATAAAGCGAATAAAGTTTCGGCAAATAATGTGCGTGCTTTGATATTGACACCTACTCGCGAATTAGCTGCACAAATTAGTGAAAGTATCGAGATGTATGGTAAGTACTTAAACTTCCACTCAACGGTAGTTTTTGGTGGCGTTAAAATTAACCCGCAGATGATGCGTTTGCGTCAAGGTGTTGATGTGCTTGTTGCTACACCGGGACGTTTACTTGATTTATATAATCAAAATGCTGTTAAGTTTAGCCAACTTGAAGTGTTTATCTTAGATGAAGCGGATCGCATGTTAGATATGGGCTTTATTCGCGATATTAAAAAGCTGATTTCTTTCTTACCTAAACAGCGTCAAAACTTACTTTTCTCAGCAACCTTTTCTCCTGATATTCGTGCCTTAGCGAAAGGTTTAGTTAATAAGCCATTAGAAATATCGGTAAACCCTGAGAACTCCACCGCAGAAAAAGTGACACAGTGGCTTACAGCAGTAGATAAAAAGCGTAAGCCTGCGGTGTTAATCCATTTAATTAAAGAGCATAACTGGCAGCAGGTACTGGTGTTTACTAAAACTAAACATGGTGCCAATAAGCTTACTCGTTTGTTAGAAGCTGAAGATATTACTGCCGCGGCAATACATGGTAATAAAAGCCAAGGGGCAAGAACTAAAGCGTTAGCAGCGTTTAAAGATGGCTCAGTGAGGGTTTTAGTGGCAACTGATATTGCCGCACGAGGCATTGATATTGATTTGTTACCCCAAGTGGTTAACTTTGACTTGCCTAATGTTCCTGAGGATTATGTTCATCGTATTGGCCGAACGGCACGTGCAGGTAATACTGGGCAGGCATTGTCATTAGTGTGTGCTGATGAATTAGAGCAGCTATGGGATATTGAACATGTTATCCAGCAACATATTGAACGTAAAGTCATAGAGCAATTTATCCCAGCGAACCCATTGGGAGATTCTCGTGCTATTCGTCCTTTAAAAGCGAAGAAGCCAAAGAAAGCTAAGAAGCCTAAAGCCGCAGGGCAAGGCAAGGTTGAACATAAAGATGGCCAGCGTTCAGGGAATAAGGCAAATGGAAATCAAGCTAAGCCGAAAAATAGTTCGTCAAAACGTAGAAGACCTAATAAAACTAGTGGTGATACACCAAAGCCGCAAAGGGCAAAACCGCGCGTTTAACTTCCATCATTAAGCAATTGAGAATTGCAAATAAATAGCTGGAAAAGTGATAAGAGCGCCAAGACGGTTGGTAGTTAATGCTAACGTCTTGGTTTTAGCAGTAAATATTTGTAATTTTTTTTAGGCTGGATGTACAATAAGGCCGGACCCTGTTTTATATGGCAAACAAGAAAGCAGGTTAAATATTTACAAGGATATTATAATGTTGTTAAGTCTTATCATCGGTTCAGTTATCGTTATTGCACTTATTGTTATCTTACGAAAACGCAATAAATCACCTAAAAATCAATATGCAGATATGGTGGTTAAACATAAATCTTCAAATGCCTCAAAACGCAAAGTAGCCGTTAACCCGCAATCAATAAACCAAAACTTCTCAGAAGATAATATTAAACCAGCCCCTAAAGCGTTAGCTAAAGCTGAGCCAAAAGTTGATGTACCTGAAGGTTTTTTAAACTTTAAAGTATTTAATTCGGATGAATTAGATGAAAAGCAAAAGCAAGTGATTGAAGAAATCAGTCAGTCTTTTCGTAAGCCACACCCGCTATTACTGCCCTTAACTCAACGTTCGTTTGAGCCTAATGAGTTATTTGAACTTATTAAAACTGATACTGAAATGACTGCAAAAGTACTGAACGCGGTAAATTCACCGTTATTTGCACTGCAGCAGCCAATCACAAACATTAACCACGCTATTATTTTCCTTGGTGTAGGAAAAGTTAAAAACATAGTGATGCAGTTTGCTATGCAACAAGGCATGACGTTTAAAGATAAAAATCAAAATGAAGCCTATAACAAGTTATGGAAAGCCAGTTATTTAGCAAGCTCATTCTGTCTACTCTTTGCGAAGGAACTGGGTGAGGATAATTCAGCAGAATTAGCTACCCATTGTTTGTTATCTTATCTAGGTGACCTTGCTATTCTTTCTTATAAGCCGCAGCTTGCTGGCTTTTATCTAGATGATTTCACCTTATTCGAACGCACCAAAATATTTCAAGAGTCTTTAAATACTAATGCAGCAGTGGTGGGTAAATACCTTGCGGGTCAGTGGCGATTACCTACTACAATAGAGTCGGGCATTGAGCATAGTATTTTACCTTTAACGAATTGCATGGCGACTAGTGAATTATCAGATAAAAACCTAAGGCAATTATTGCTCTGCTACTTGGCGTGTCGATTAGGTGATTTAGTTGCCTTTAATGGCTTAAAAGAAGTACC
>CAJXPG010000041.1 GCA_913057925.1 uncultured Colwellia sp.
AAACTTGGTTACAATACGCGCTCTTAAAAAGCTCAATGAATGGATTTATCATGTCACTTTCTGTCGTTATTCTTGCCGCGGGTAAAGGTACCCGTATGCGTTCTTCTTTACCAAAGGTCCTACACCCAGTAGCTGACAAGCCTATGGTGGGTCATGTTATCGACAGCGCACGTCAATTAGGTGCCAGTAATATCTATGTTGTCTATGGTTTTGGCGGTGATGCATTAAAAGCGCGCATAACTGGTGATGACTTAACGTTTGTTGAGCAAGTTGAGCAATTAGGTACAGGTCATGCGGTTGATCAAGCCTCACCATTTTTAACTGATGATGAAGACGTATTAGTATTATACGGTGACGTGCCATTAACGAAAGTTTCAACATTAGAAAGCTTATTAGCAGCTAAGCCAACAGATGGCATGGCGTTACTTACCGTACACTTAGCGAATCCGATGGGCTATGGCCGTATTGTTCGTCAAGACATTGCCGGCGAGCAGCAAGTTGTTGGAATTATTGAGCAAAAAGATGCCAGCCAAGAGCAGTTAAAAATTAATGAAGCCAATACCGGTATTTTATTAGCCAACGGTGGAGATTTAAAACGTTGGTTAAGCAATTTATCTAGCGATAATGCCCAAGGTGAATATTACCTTACAGATATTATTGCCTCAGCTCACGGTGAAGGGAAAACCATTAATACCGCGCACCCAGAGACTGAAATTGAAGTAGAAGGTGCCAATAACCGTGTGCAACTTGCTACCCTAGAGCGTGCTTATCAAGCGCGTGTTGCAGAAGAATTAATGATTGCAGGGGCAAGTTTACGCGATCCTGCACGCATTGATGTGCGTGGTAATTTAACCACAGGTACAGAAGTTAGTATCGATGTGAATTGTATCTTTGAAGGTACAGTTACCCTAGGTGATAACGTTATTGTTGGTGCTAACTGTATTATTAAAAACAGTACCATTGCCGACAACGTTGAGATTAAACCAAACAGTGTTATTGAAGATGCGGTGATTGAAGCTGATTGTTCGGTTGGTCCCTTTGCTCGCATTCGCCCAGGTTCGGTAATGAAACAAGATTCACATATCGGCAATTTTGTTGAAATGAAAAACTCTACCTTAGGTGAAGGTACCAAAGCAGGTCACTTAACTTATTTAGGTAATGCTGACATTGGCAAGAAAGTGAATGTTGGCGCAGGTACTATTACTTGTAACTATGACGGTGTGAATAAATCGACCACTACCATTGGCGATAATGCTTTCATCGGTTCAAATAGCTCTTTAGTTGCACCAGTAACCATTGGCGCTTCAGCCACTACCGGCGCAGGCTCTGTGATTACTAAAGAAGTTGCTGATAATGAGCTAGCACTCGGTCGTGCCAAACAGCGTAATCTAAGCGGTTGGCAACGTCCTAGCAAGAAGAGCTAAGCTCGAAAGCGTTTAGCAATCTGACTAAAAGCACTATTTTTATAGTGCTTTTTTTGATCTTATTACGACAAAAAATTGCTTTAACTTTCGAAATGAAACATAATGTGCAGCATATCGAAACTAGTTCACCTACTTCGAAATTAGGTGGAGCAAGTCGAAACTAACAATTTTATAGAAACTAAAAACTCATATGTCTAAAAGAAACACTCAACAACGTCGTCATAATATTATTGCCGACTTAAACGCTCAAGGAGAAGTGAGCGTTGATAGTTTAGCCAAGCAGTTTGATACTTCTGAAGTAACTATTCGTAAGGATTTAGCCGCGCTTGAAAATAGCGGCCTATTGTTAAGACGCTATGGTGGTGCAGTGGCATTACCTAGTGAAATAACTGAAGTAAAAGCTGAACAACTTTCTCATCAAAAACTACTGATTGCTAAAAGAGCAGCGATGCTAGTGCGTGATCATAACCGCATTATTATCGATAGTGGTCAAACGACCTCTGCTTTAGTGAGTGAGTTAGCCAATAAAAAAGGCCTAGTGGTAATGACGAATGCGTTAAGCATTGCCAATGAAATACATGCATTGGAAAATGAGCCAACATTATTGATGACCGGTGGTACATGGGATGCAAATTCGGAAGCTTTCCAAGGGCAAGTTGCTGAGCAAGTATTACGCTCTTATGACTTTGATCAGCTCTTTATTGGTGCTGATGGCATTGATATTAATCGTGGTACCACGACCTTCAACGAACTCATTGGTTTAAGCCGGGTAATGGCTGAAGTCGCTCGTGAAGTTATTGTGATGGTTGAATCAGCCAAAATCATGAAAAAAATCCCAAATCTAGAACTTACTTGGCAACAAATTCATACGGTTATCACTGATGATGGTCTTTCAGATGCGATGCAATCAGCGCTGACTGAACAAGGTGTGAAACTTATCATTGCCAAAGGTTAGTTGACGGCAACTAACCTTATTAACTTAAATAAATTCGCGGCCTGTTTTTAGCGTAAAAGCAGGCCTGTAAATATTGTAAAAAAAGGAAGAATACTATGTGTGGTATAGTCGGCGCAGTGGCGCAACGTGACGTAGCAGATATTTTAGTAGAAGGTTTAAAGCGATTAGAATATCGCGGATATGATTCTGCTGGCGTAGCAATTATCAGTAATGACAACGAATTACTAACAGCAAAACGTTTAGGTAAAGTACAAGAACTTGCCCAAGCATTAGAGCAAAAACCACTAGCAGGTGGCTCTGGTATCGCACATACGCGTTGGGCAACTCATGGTGCACCAAGCGAAGTAAACGCTCACCCACATGTGTCAAACAACACCATTGCGGTTGTGCATAATGGTATTATTGAAAACCATGAAGAATTACGTACCCGCTTACAAGGCTTAGGTTACGAGTTCTTATCGCAAACCGATACCGAAGTTATTACGCATCTTGTACATCATGAGTTAAAAACCAGTGAAACGCTGCTAGCAGCAGTACAAAAAACGGTTAAGCAGCTTGAAGGTGCTTACGGTACAGTTGTTATGGACAGTCGTGATAAAGACAACATCATCGTTGCTCGCTCTGGTAGCCCATTAGTTATTGGTTACGGTTTAGGTGAAAACTTTATCGCTTCAGATATCATGGCGCTTTTACCCGTTACGCGTAAATTCTCTTACCTTGAAGAAGGTGATGTAGCACAAATCAGCCGATTTGAAGTGAATATCTTTGATATTAATGGTGAGCCAGTAGTTCGTGAAGCTAAAGAAGCGAACGTATCGCATGACAGTGGTGACAAAGGTGAATACCGTCACTACATGTTAAAAGAAACTTACGAGCAACCAACGGCTATTCGTAACTCATTAGAAGGTCGTTTAGTTGCTGGTAAGCTTGATATCAATAGCTTCGGTGAAGGCGCTGATGAGATATTCAAAAATGTAGAACATGTGCAAATTATTGCCTGTGGTACTAGTTATCATTCTGGCATGGTTGCAAGGTACTGGTTAGAAGAGTTAGCGGGTGTTTCGTGTAATATCGAAATCGCCAGTGAGTTTAGATACCGCAAATCATTTGTACCTAAAAACTCATTATTGGTCACTATTTCACAATCAGGCGAAACGGCTGATACGCTTGCGGCATTGCGTTTAGCGAAAGAAATCGGTTATCAATCCAGCCTCGTTATTTGTAACGTGCCGGGGTCATCATTAGTGCGTGAATCTGATTTAGCCTTTATGACTAAAGCGGGCGCTGAAATTGGTGTTGCTTCAACAAAAGCTTTCACTACACAGTTAGTAGGCTTATTGATGATGACCATGGCTATTGGCCAACATCACGGTATGTCAGCAGAGAAACAAGCTGAAATTACTCAATCAATTATGTCTTTGCCGGCAAAGCTTGATGAAGTACTAGCACTAGCTTCTCCGATTGAAGAGCTTGCAGAAGATTTTGCTGATAAAAACCATGCATTATTTTTAGGTCGTGGTGATCAATACCCAATCGCAATGGAAGGTGCATTAAAGCTGAAAGAGATTTCATACATTCATGCTGAAGCCTACGCAGCTGGTGAATTGAAACATGGCCCATTAGCGTTGATTGATGCGGAAATGCCAGTAATTGTGGTTGCACCAAAAAATGATTTAATTGAGAAGCTTAAATCAAACGTTGAAGAAGTACGTGCCCGTGGTGGTTTAATGTATGTTTTTGCTGATAATGAAGCGAACTTCTCAAGCGATGATACCTGTAAAGTAATCAATGTTCCTGTGTGTGATGACATTATCGCGCCAATTGTTTACACGTTGCCATTACAGTTACTTTCTTACTATGTTGCTATTATTAAAGGTACTGATGTTGATCAACCTCGCAACTTAGCAAAATCTGTAACCGTAGAGTAAGTATTTGAATTTTATTGTTAAGTTGTTGTAGCTGTTATTGAATGTTCGCAACTTAGCTAATAGTGCGCTACAAAACCTAATAGTTAGATTCTAGATAAGATCGATACTAGAATTAAAAGTACGAAACTAAAAAGCGACTTTCTCATAGAGGAGTCGCTTTTTTATTAGATTAAAAACAAAACTAGTCGAATAATAGTCTCTTGCGTATAATCCTTAGCCTCCGATTATGTACAAAATCTCAAAATCGGACATTAGAATCATTAAGGCCCACATAAAATAGAGTGTTAATTCTAAGGCGCTAACGGCCCCATTGCGACTTAGAAACTATAAATTAGTGGCCAATATTACTCAGCCACTACACATTAACTAAAATACTCGATAGTAAGTCATGCCATAGTGCTACCCATCGTGAAGTTACTTCTAGGTGCTAAGCACTAATTAATACTGTCCCACTAGTGCTAAACAAGCTAAATAAAAGCTGTGTACGAGTGATAAGGCGAAGTCAATAAACGCCCATTTATAAACAATATAGATGTTTTAAATAACCACATAAATTTTAAGCAGCTCCTTATATCGTAGAGGCTGCTTAGTTAAAAAATACATGAACGATTTATAATAGCTCTTGTTCTTCAACAATGTATGCGGCAGATTTTGAATGGTCAATGAAATTACCTTCGTCGGTCTGTAATGCAGCTGCTATTATTTGTCCTTCAGGTGAACTCATGCCTTCAATTAATGCTTGTTCAGATTCAAACCATACTTCAGCTACACCGTCAAATTCGGCCAACATCCCTCTTGATTCCCTGAGGCCTTGATTTAGTGGAGAGTCAATTGTAAGAGATTGAACATATTTTTTAGCTCCTAATTTTTGTGCATTTTTTAAAAATAATGGAGCATGATGTTGTTCCCAATAATTTTTAAAGTCTAAGCGATTCATTTTTGGGTGGCGTGTTAAGTTCATAACAAATTTGATCATAGTTGGAATTCTCTTTTTAGTTTGTTGAGTTGTTAATTGATGATAAGTAGTTTACCTGTACTCTATAAGTTTACTAGTCAGTCAAAATGAACTACTGTGTTCACTAAAAGTGAACGAGAACTAAGGTAATTGACGGGTGGAAGAGTTAAAACGAATTGGTATTTTTACTAAAGTAGTTCAGGCAAAGAGCTTTTCTGAAGCTGCTCGTCAGCTTGGCGTCGCAAAATCAGCAGTAAGTAAACAAATAAAACTTCTTGAAGAGCAGATAGATGCACGACTTTTCAATCGTTCCACCAGACAGCTTAGCCTTACTGAAGCAGGAAAAATATATTATCGACATTGTGAACATATTGTAAATCGGGCGGAGTTTGCTTTAGATGAATTACGTAGCTATCAAAATCAACCTACAGGAAAATTAAAGATTTCTGCCCCTGTTCCTTTTGGACGTACGATCCTAATACCTGTTATCAAACAGCTTAGGGAACTATATCCAAAACTAAGTGTTGATTTACAACTAGACGATAACATTATCAATGTTGTAGAGCAGGGAATTGATTTGACTCTTCGTGTTGGTGCTCTACAAGACTCAAATTTAATTGCTAAAAAACTCTGCGACACCCCAGCGATGTTGGTTGCTTCTCCGCAGTATATTGCAAATTACGGCCTACCAACTAAACCCTCTGCGTTAGTTAACCATCAATGGTTGGCTTTATCAGTGCAGGCTTCACCATACGCGAAGACCTTTTTACACAAAGTAACGGGAGATAAAACATCGGTTTCTTTACAGGGAGATTTATCAATTAACTCTGTAGAAGCTATTATTGCTGCCGCACTCAATGGGTTAGGGGTAGCTATGTTAGCAAAAGTGACTATCGAAGAACTTATCAGCTCAGGGCAACTGGTTTCTTTATTACCTGACTATAAAGCTGCGCCAGTTCCAATTTATGCTGTGTACCCACATCGAGAATACTTGCCGTCTAAAGTTAAAGTGTTTATGAAGTTATTACAAAAGTATTGTGTAAATGCCAGTTGGTCAACTTTGGCTTAGGTTTTGAGTGGGTAAACTTAGCATGTTTTGAAATAGCCCTTACGCACACTTTGGCGGCATTTTTCAGATTCAGGCTGAGTGATTTACTGGAAAAAATAACATCATAAAAAATCCCATACACTAATCTATGGGGACGTCCGTTATCGTATCTTTCATGACGGTTTTAAAGTCGATTTTCCCTTCAAAAAAGGATCAGAAATGTGGTAATTGTGATCGTGTCTCGACAGTGCGCATAGCGGAATAAGACTAGTCAAAATATCAAGTGTCAGCTTTCTGATCATACAGCGGATATCAATTTATAAATTTGATGGCGCTAAGGGGGCACAAAGCGAGTTAGAATTTAAACTTTACGTCATTTCTGCTATTGCAAGGTTCAATGGCATATTTAATAAGTTTATATCGCTTGTCTTTTGATAAGAATAAAGCTCATTAAGGCAAGTAGTAAAATAAATAAGAAGTTGGGTTCACTAACGCTTATTACATCATTTTGTGAGTCTTTAATATTGTAATCGTATTGCAGGTTTTCAGCGACAACAAAGAGCTCTATACCGTTATAGTTAAACCAAAGTAACGTTGAGGCACTTGCTTCATGTATTTCCTGCGTGAAACCCTCATGTTGGTAGCTGTGGTAAATATTGTCATCAGTTGAAATATAAAAACCGATAGAGTGGATATTAGTATCATACCAATACTTTTTTCCCTCAAATATCATCAAGTCACGAGCTGCATTTATAGAAACTTCACTATATTTCTCTTGCCTATCTTGGTGCCAAAGTTTAAGGCGGCTACTATCATGTAGTGTTGGATCCCCTTCATAAAGATACATACCAACCCCAGTAACGTTATCTGTCTTGTTTTGAATATCGACAGTAATATTGTCAGTATTTATATAGTCATAGGTGATTACACCTGCTTTTGACGTTAGAGAAAAGCAAATCAATATCGCTAAAAATAATAGAGAGAATCGCATAGTCTTTATTCCTTGTATAATTCATCTAATACCCCATTTTTAGGGTTAAATGTTAAAGGCGAATAATAAAAAGAAATTGTGTAGTGACTATGTAGAAAGTACTCCTAAAGCTTTCATGAAAAATAGAATAGTTTTGCTTAATCAATTTTTATTTTAGGAATGGTTATCTGTATCTTTAAACCTCCGAGCGGGGATGGTTTGGCAGTAATTAAACTGTTGTGTGCTTCTATTATACTACGACATATCGCTAAACCTAAGCCCGAGCCGCCAGTGGCTCGGCTTCGTGATTGCTCAACACGATATAAGCGTTCAAAGATTAAATCTTGCTCTTCTACAGGTACTGAGGGACTTGAATCTTCAATACTTAAATAGACAGAATTTTCATCCGATGAAAGCGTCATTAATATTTTGCCCGGCGCATCAGTATAACTACAACTATTGTGTAGTAAGTTTGTTAGTACCTGCTTAACGCGGCTAGTATCTAATACTAAGTTTACTGAGTGTCTTAGCTGGTTATCAAATTGATAGGTTAGCGCGTGATTATTTACCAGCAATTGAAACTCGGTTTGCCAAGTATTAAGTAATGTTGATATATCTTCGTTTGAAAGCTGTAACTTTAAAGCGCCAATATCTGATTGTGCTAATTGATAAATATCATTAATCAATGTGCCTATATCAGTTAATTTATTATCAATCTCTTGATATGAGGCTTGTACATCATCTTCTAAGTTATGTTGAAGCGATTCAATCTGTAACTTTAATACCGTCAGAGGCGTTCTTAATTCATGGGAAACATCGGCGAGTAATTTGTCTTTCTTCACGACTAGCTCAGCCATCATTTCTGCTCGTTCTAACGCTAGCCTTTGTTCGGATTTTTTTTGCTGGGTTTTAAACTTAAGTGATAGCCTATGCTGAATAATCTTGTAAAAGAAAAATAAAAATATACTTAGAACAATTAATTTAAACCACCATGTTTGGTAATACTTTGGCAGCACATTCAGTTTAGCTAAATCTGTTACCGCTCCCCAGTCACCTTCTCTATTGGTAGACTTAACCTTTAAAGTGTATGTGCCAGGAGCAAGGTTGGTGTAACTGGCTAGGCGATTTTTTGCGGTACTTGCTTGCCAGTCTGTATCGTAACCCTCTAATTTATATTGATAACTAATTTTAGTCGGCGCTGCATAATCTAAAGCTGAAAACTCAAACCGAATACTTTTAAAGTTTTCTACTGATAGGTTATCTTCATATGGAGCTAATCCCTGTTTACCGTTTAACCAGTGATTCGTTAAGACAACTTTAGGGCGGTAGGTGTTTGGAGTATGATTTCCGGGAGAAATGATTAATACCCCTTTTGAACCACCAAACGCAATTCGGCCATCTTTCATTTTTAATTTGCTGCCCGTCCAGTTTGCACCAAGATCGACACCGTTCTTTTTATCAAGCTCATAAACTTTCTTTATTTTGTGGTCAATTAAGTAGCTAGCACTCCAAAGTCTACCTTGTTTATCAAAATGAAAGTTGCCTGTATTAGGTGCTATATTGTTAGCGAAACTGAATCGACCACTGTTGAGGACTGGTTGTTTTAACTTTTGTTCATCAATGCGATAAAACCCTTTTTCTGTTGTCAGCCACAATTCGTCATTATATTCACTCATCGATTTAAGTTCACCAATGAGGTGAGCAGGTACATTGATGTTTTTTAATTCACTTTCACCTTTGGGTAAGTACCATAGAGCGACTTTTGAGTTTATAAAAGTATTGCCATATTTACTTGTATACATGGCTTTTGGTACACCAACAGCCATTTTTTTTCCACTATCATCTATTTTGGTAATGTCGGTTATTTCTTTCGTTTTCATGTTGTATAAATAGATGTGACTAGTAGACCTTAAAATGAGTGTGTCAGGCACTGTTGATAGGCCTAATGCCATAGGAATACCATACTGTTTTGGCGCTAATAAATGATAGGTCAACTCTCTGCTATTTATCTTATATTCAAAAAGCCCTTTGCTCGTCGCTATCCACATTGTATTACTGTCTAATTTCAAAAAACCAAAAACTCTTGCTTCATTCATTAATGAATCAGCTTTAAAGAAATTGGCACTATTGAGGTATTTACCACTTTTGAGGTCTAGGATAGCGACTCCCTTATTAGTGCCAAGCAGAAGTTTCTCTTCTTGAAATTCTTCTAGTGATATTACACTGAAAGGAAATGAATTATTGGGGCCGAGAAAGTAACTATTTAATAGCGTATTGTTTGGGGTATGCCGGTTTAGTCCATACCCCCAAGTGCCGACAAATATGACACCTGATTTTAACTTGATTGCACTGCTTACTTGGTTGTGTGAAATAGAGTGGTCATCAAAGGGAGTCGCAGTTAATATGTCTAATTGTTGTCCGGCACTATTTATTCTCAGTACTCCAGTATCATGAGACATCAGCCAAAATTCATCTTGGTTTACTTGCAATATGTCCAAAACATAATTTGCACTTTTAAGTAATGGAGTGATTTGTTTTTTCGTGATATTTACACGATAAACACCTTCAAGGTAGGTTGTTAGCCAAATTTCATTATTGCTAATTTGCTTTATATAACGGGTTCCAAGATCAACACTAAATGTAGTGTTTAAGGCAAAGCTTTTGTCGAAAATATTGAATTTCCATAACGCTTTTTTTGTCGCAATCCATACAATGTTTTTATCTGTAATGTCTAAAGTAGCGGATCGTGGCTTAAACGTTTGTACCCCCTTCGGCATAAAGGACGTTATTATTTCTTTTTCTGGATTGAAAATATCAATACTTCCACTTGTTGCAATCAGTATTTCTTGAGTGTGCAGAGGCACTATGGAATATACTTTGTTGTGGGAGGTTTTTATTTTTGTATTGGTATTATAGTGTGTGAATTGACTATTTTTTTTATTAAATACAGAAAAGCCATTACTGTGATGACCTAAATAAAGTCGCTCTTGACTGTCCTCTGCTATCATATAAACCAGTTCATCTTTAAGGCTATCTGGTTTATGTGGTTCGGGAAAAAATCTCAAAAATTGGTATCCGTCGTAACGAACTAAACCTGCTTGCGTTGCGAGCCAAAGCAATCCATCTTTGTCTTCATGCAGATCAAGTATTCCGACGCTTGGTATTTCTTCTTCAGTTCCTACTTTTTCAAAAAAATATGTTTGATGACTTTTGGCATTAACCTGAAAAACCAATAAAAAAAGCACTAGAGATAAAACAATAACTTTATAGGACAAGGGCATTTTTTTTTCTTGGTAAATGTTTGTTGTAATCACGTTTATCTCAATAGTTATAAATTTCAAATATTCACGTAGATTTTTGGTCTATTTTCAGAACAATTAATCTTCTTTTGGTAAATAACGATACCCTGCGCCATAAACAGAGTCGATAACAGTCTCTTCTAAAGCAAGTGACTTTATTTTCTTACGAATGTTTTTCACATGAGAATCAATTGCACGATCAAAAATATCACGTCTATCAGGGTAGGCACGTTCAATAATTTCATCCCGTGAAAAAATGCGATGAGGGCAGTTATATAATACTTGAAAAAGAGCAAACTCAAGTTGGGTTAGTTCTGCTACTTTGCCTTGATGGCTGATCTGGAAGTTTTGCACATTTAATAAAAATGAATTATCTATAATCGGCTTTTCAGAGCGCTTCAGTATCTGTTGAATTCTCAAAACTAATTCTACAGCGCTAAAAGGTTTGCACACATAGTCATCTGCACCCGCTCTTAGACCAATAATTCTGTCAATTTCTTCAACTTTAGCGGTGAGCATAATTATAGGTACGTCAGATATTTCCCTAAGCTCTTTGCAGCATGTTATGCCATCTTTACCCGGCAACATAACATCTAAAATAATGAGATCTGGCTGATTTTTTTGATAATACTCAGCAATATTTATACCGGTAGCTAAAGCATCAACAGCAAAGTTTTCTTTTTGCAAAAACTTAGTTAAGTATTTTTCAATGGCTTCTTCATCTTCAACAATGAGTATTTTTTTCATCTTTGAATCTACATTAATTTTGTTGGGCTATGATGGCTTCTGCAAGTTTTTGACGACATTGAATATTCAATGTTTTATCAATAACTAATGTCTTTAGTAAGTTAAGTATATCTTGTTCTTCTAGTTCGTCGAAAACTAATTGTTTAGTCTTGTGATAAATCACTTTTCTTACTTGATGACATAAGTTCACGAGTAAAGGCCCTGAATATTTTTTTTCAATATTGCCTTAACAATGTGTAGCCAATATGTAGCGCAATAAAGGGTTGGGAAAATCATATAATTTTGGTTGAAATACTATCTAAAGTTTACTCTACACATTCACTACATATTTTCTTTTTATTATCCCATTTTATTTTGGTTTCTGTGCTCTATGCATTCATTACGGGGTAAATATGACCTTAATTAACCTATGTTTTAACAATGTTAAGTCTCTATTTAGTTATTCATTTGCTACTTACATACTTCAACGCCCGTCGACCACCAAAACAGGATAGCAATAGGTATAGCACAAAATTTGTGCATCTCGGCTATAGAGCCAATCCAACACCCGTTATATGGGTTTATTAACAAGGTATGTAAAAATGAAAAAAATGTTAAACATGATTTTATTATCAATGATAATGGTAGCAAGTACGGCTAACGCTGCACCGATAGGCGTTTATCAAGATATGTTCACGCTAGTAGACAATGGGGAAGGTGAAACAAGAATAGAAAGTACTAATAACTTACATAATATTCGTGACCATTCATTAAAAGAGTTTGGTTTTTTCCGTTATGAAGAGGGCGGAGAATGGGACGATATAGAAACTTTTAGACTTTCTCAAGTTTATGATAATGGTAAAACCTCTAATGGTTCGGCGATATATATTGATGAATACAACGCATTAACGGGTTATCGTTCTAGGATGCTTGATTTTAGCTTTTCTCAGTCTTTCGGTATTTACTTTGAATTTGATGGAGGTATGTATTTTAGCGATCCAAATTTGAACGAGGATAAACAGGATTCAATGATCATTTACAAGGAAGTAAAAGACAACCAAGAGTATTACACTTTTAATGTAGGTTATCAATTTGATATGTATAGTTATACTATAAACAATATAAGAGCAGATTTACCCGTTACAGAAGTACCTGAACCCGCTTTATTATTCATGTTCTTTTTTGCTGTTATCGCGCTGTTACTTATGCGTAGTTCGGCAATCCATTAAGCCTAGTTTTAATTAGCTTTTTAAGCCCGTTATAGTGCGGGCTTTTTTGTGTATGAAGATCGCAGTTATTTAAGGATACGGCTGATATATTAGGGAAAAGTAGAAATAATATCTCAACGAACGGGACGTAGCCTAGAGCAATACGAAAGCAATCCATTTTATGGCAAAGTTACAACGGTTCGTAATTTAGTTCTATTTTTTACCTATTATTGGGCGTTATTACAATTTTGACTCATTTTACATTACAGATATCGCGTCGCTCCCCCCCCGGAACAAGAAGGTTAACGGACATTCTAATATTGATTATTCAAATCATCTAAGACAAATTGTGCTTTTACCCTTACGCGAGAAGAACTATCGTTTTGTCGTAAATGCTGTATTTTTGATTTATATAAACCATCTGCATCATGCTTGGATATCGTTTTTAGAGCGAGATATCTTAAATTTTCATCATGGTTATCTAATAGCGGTTCAAGTTGCCAGATTTGTGACTGAGACAAACGCGTACTGATAACCTCTAAAGCTCGATATGCTTCCTCATCTAGACCTTCGTCATTAAGGGCATAGGCTTGATAAATGACGTCCTCAATGAGTTCTGATGAAATTTGATTGGCGTCAAATTTCAGGGCGGTATCTAGTGCTTCTAATCGGTCAACCCAATTTAATCCCTCGTCATAAAACACCATTTTAAGGATTTCAACCATGTCAGCAGCGTTATCGCTGCTCGCTGGTAAATTTAAATGTTCTAATTCACTTTTTAATAAGGAAAGTTCATCCTCTTGAACTTGAAGAATATTACCGGCGAGAAATGGAGGGCACTCTTTTGTGGCATTTGAGCTTATAGAATGAGCATTTTCAATAGTGTGATTTTCAGCTAGCCCTATGTCTATCTGATTTTCATTGATTTTAAGTTTTGAAGGTGCAACTTGCTGTGTATCAGAAGAAAAAAAGAGGGGCATAATTAGCCCCAATGTTATTCCAGCCAAAAACACAAGTAAGCATTTGGTTAAAGGCATCGTATATTCTACTAAGGCACAACAGTGTCTTTACAAGATGAGTTACTCGTATGTTTACTATTTAAAAATATTTGAATTCTATCGCCGTGTAACGCCATACGTCTATAACAATTTACAGTACTGGTTTTATTACTTCCACGATCTTTAGCTTCATCATCTTTGGCATTAAACAAAATGGTACCTTTACTCTTTTTACCTTTGCCTTTAGTGTTCACAGCTCTTACTTCTGTTAGGTCTAGCGTACAATTTGATTTTGCAAACACAGATGACTGCCTGTGCTCTAGGTGTCTAATTTTGCCACCACTTGGACAATATAAACGGAACTTATCTCCTGCACTGCGCGCACTCTTATCCGTTGCATTACAGGTTAACTTTTTATTATCACCGTCACGATAATAAAACCAAGCTGTACAGGAAGATGGTTTATCATCGTCATATTTCACCTCAAAATAGTCCCCTGCAAAACTATTAAAAGGCACACACAATAAACCCACTAGTATATTTATTAGATACTTCATATTTCACCTACATTTAATGATAAAAGTTAACTCAGCAGGGTTATTCTGTATTCTAAATGTGTAATGAATATGTAGAGAACACCAAACGAAAACGTTTTAATCTAATATTGGCGATCACCTAAGGTTATACTAGTGCGACCGATACCGATTATAATATCGGGTATATAGTAACTAATTGATAATCTAGCGGTTTTCATTTCTAAACAACCTATCTTATACATCCATTTAGTGTTGATGCTCCTAAATGAAGCGTACTATTGGTGTCTTATCCCAGCAGTTTCTACAACACAACATTGTAGCGCTTAACGTATTTACCTTTTGCAATTACATCTTGTTCTACATATTCACTACATATTTTCTTTTTATTATGCCCTTTTAGTTTGATTTATGTGCACTGTGCATTCATTCATTGCGGGGTAAATATGACCTTAATTAACCTATGTTTTAACAATGTTAAGTCTCTATTTAGTTATTCATTTGCTACTTTATACTTGCTCATGGCAGCTAGTATTAATGCGGAAGAACTGGTTTTAGTTGAAAATATTAATACGGTAAAAAACGCTTCAAAATCAGGGGTGCCGATGAATCTATTTTACCATGATGGCTTTATTTATTTCGCGGCAGATAATGGTGAGGTGGGTAATGAATTTTGGCGCTACAATACGGTATCAAAAGCTTCGGAACTTTTGAAAGATATTAACCAAGGTCTGGCGGATGCTAACCCGAATGACTTCACGCTTTATCATGGCAAAATATACTTTTCGGCTAAAACAGAAGCCGACGGTACCGAGCTTTGGGTATTTGATCCTGCATTAAAACAAACTCAACTGGTTGAAGATATTTACTCAGGCGCTACTAGCAGTCTTCCTGCATTTTTGGCTGTTTACAATGACAAGCTATATTTTAAAGCGACGAAAGAAGACACAGGAAGTGAGCTGTATCGATATGATGATGCTGTTGGTACGGTCGAGTTAGTTGCAGATATAAATCCTGATGGCAGTAGCGGTATTAAGGATATAACCCTGTATGACAATAAGCTTTTCTTTAAAGCTTATGAGAGCAACGTTTTAGGTGCAGAATTGTACCAATATGATGCTGTAACCAATGAGGTAACGCTCGTTGCTGACATTAAAACGGGTACCGAGATAAGTAACCCCAATGACTTTATTGTTTATGATGAAGTACTTTTCTTTCAAGCCGAGGGTGATACTGGCGGTGTCGAGTTGTGGCGCTATGACAGTGTTACAGAAGAAGCAACTATCGCTGCCGATATTAATGCCGATGGCGATTCATCCCCGAATGATTTTGTTATTTATAATGATGCTATGTATTTTATGGCTAATGATGGCAGTTCAGGGCAAGAATTATGGAAGTATACGTCACTAGGTGGCGCAGAGCTCATTAATGACATTATAGAAGGCACTAGTGGTTCAGGCCCGTTTGGCTTTTTTGAATATAGTGGAAAATTGTATTTCTCAGCAAAAACAGATGGCGTAGGTCGTGAGTTATGGCGTTATGATGATGCAACGAATACTGCTGAATTAATCAAGGAGTTCAGAACTGGTAATAATGGAGGCTCTCCTTCAGATTTTGTGACCGATGGCGAACTACTTTATTTCTCAGCAACCAGTGATGAAGATGGTACTGATATTTGGCAATACGGCGCTACTGAAGATACATATGCTATTGCTGCTGATGTGCGCGATGGATCATACGATAGCTCACCAAGATACTTAACCGCTTATAATGGTAATCTCTACTTTACTGCAAGTGATGGTATTACCGGGCATGAGCTTTATGTGCACTCACCTGATACTGGCTTAACAGAGCAGGTAGAAGATATACGCGCAGGCTCTAACAGCTCTTCTCCTTCCTACCTTACGCAATATGATGACATGTTATATTTCACTGCTAATGAAGGAGTTAATGGCAAAGAGTTATGGCGTTATCAAAGCGGATCTGAAAGTCCTGAGTTAGTTGCTGATATCAACCCTGATGGAAGTAGCGATCCTGCTGATTTAATTGTGTATGGCGATAAATTGTATTTTAACGCAATCTCTGATGATAACGGAGAAGAATTACACGTATTTGATGTAGAGACTTATACCACGACACGGATCTCTGATATCGCTACAGGTAGTGATGATTCAAACATTTCTTTTCCGGTTATATTTAACGATAAGCTTTGTTTTATTGCCACCGACAGCAATGATGAAACCAATATTTGGTGTTATGACCAAGCAGTAAATGAACTCGCTCTGTTAGTGGACTTCCCTGATGGCGATAACTATGACTTAGATAACTTAATTGTTTATCAGAGTAAGCTTTATTTTGAGGCATATGATGAGGAACTCTCTGATTATAACCTTTATGTATTTGATGAAGTAAATGGATACACTAACCTAGGTTTACAAGGTGCTCCAACTGATTATTCCCATCTCTATATTTTTGATAATAAGATTGTTTTTAATGGTTACTCTGATGACTTTGGTTCAGAGCTGTGGAGCTATGATCCTGAAAACCATCAATATGCTTTATTAGCGGACATAAATGTTGGTGAAAATGGTTCTTCACCGTCAAAGTTTTTTGCGTTTAAAAACAAGCTTTATTTTGATGCTGCAACTGAAGAGTATAACAATGAGCTATGGGTTTATGACGGAGTAACAGCAGCATTAGTTGCCGATATTGCGCCAGGTGACAATGCTAGTTTCCCAAGCTATTTTGCAGCGCTAAACCAACAATTATATTTTAATGCACGTAATAATAATGATGGCCATGAACTTTGGCGATATACCCCTGATGCCGATTCAGCGCCTGCTTTTCAGGAAAATTCACCGCAACTAGTTGAAATTGACGAAGACAGAGGGCTACAAGATTTTTCATTACCGCTTACGGTAAATGATATTAATGGCGGGCTATTAACATGGGGTATTCTCACTCAAGCGCAGAATGGCAGTGCATCAATCGAAGATACCACTGCTAACACCAGAGAAATATATTATCGTTCTACTGATCATTATCATGGTAATGATACGTTCGTAGTTCAGGTATCTGATGCTCAAGGCTTAACGGCTCAGATAACAATCAACGTTATTATTAATTCTGTCAATGACTCTCCTGCAGGTACATTGAATATTGTTGGTGAGGCAATTGATGGCAATACACTCTCAATAAGCGATCAATTAACAGATGCAGATGGCATTGGTCTACGCAGCTATCAATGGCTTGACGATGGAAATACAGTTTTAGCTGAGGGCGATAGTTACCGCTTATCAAACGATGATGTGTTAAAAGATATTCATGTTAAAGCAAGCTATCTTGATAATGATGGCACATTAGAAAGCATAAACTCTAGTGATGTAACTGTTACTTTTATTGCAGAAGCAGATTATGACAGTGATGGTTTAACAAACGCTGAAGAAGATATGGCTGGGCTTAATATGTTTAATGCCGATACCGACTTTGACGGTATGGGCGATGCTTTTGAGTTTAATCATGGTAGCGATCCACTGTTTAATGATGCTAATGATGATTTTGATGGTGACGGTTTAACGAATATTCAAGAGATGAACTTAGGAACATCCATTTACACCGACGATACCGACGGTGACGGCGTTAAAGATAATATTGATGACTTACCCTTAAACAGCAGTGAAACAGTAGACACCGATGGTGACGGTATCGGTAACAATGCTGATAATGATGACGATGGTGATGGGTTACCAGACAGTTATGAACTCGGTTATGCTTTTCTTTCAGAGCTTACTGCTTCTGATGCTACGGAAGATCACGATGGTGATAGCTATTCAAACTTAGCTGAATTTCATGCGGTAACGGACCCTGAAGATGTGATGAGTACACCTGAAAATTCACTTTTTTATAAAGTCATCTCGCCAGAAGGCTCTAGCAGTGATGCTTTTTCAGAAAAGATGGCTATCTATGAAAATACCGCCATGGTTAGTGGTGAATTGTATGATGAAAATTTCGATGTTTACCGCTATATCTATGTCTTTAACCAAAGTAATGGCAAGTGGCATCAAAGCCAAAAGCTGGTCTCTGAAGCAGGAGAGTTCTTTAGTGGAGAGGTTTCAATATTTGGTGATACAGCCATGGTTGCAGCTAATAGCGCCAATGGTCATATTGTGTATGTTTACCAGCAACAAGATGATAAACAGTGGTTATTAACAGATAAACTTAGCCCAGTTGATAGGGAAGTTAAAAATTTTGGTATTGCAATCAGTATCGATCAAACAATAGCGTTAATTGGCGCTTATGGTGAAGATGGCGAGGGTAATAACTCTGGTGCCGCTTATATTTTTGAGCAAGGTAACAATGGTCAATGGACGCAGCAACAAAAGTTAACGGCTGATACTGTTGAGTTTAGTGATTATTTTGCAAAAACATTAGCGCTATCCGGAAATGTGGCCATCATCGGAGCATCTCAAGATCAAAGCAACGGTGCATTGGCCGGAGCAGCTTACATTTTTGAACAAGGTGAAGATCAGGTTTGGCGACAACAGCAAAAAATTATTCCTGATGATATCGGTAGTTCAGATCACTTTGGTTTTAGTGTTGATGTAGATAGTGATTCTGAAACTGCCATTATAGGCGCATTTAGAACTGATGATCACGGCAATAGTTCAGGCTCTAGTTATATTTTTGAACGCGCAATTGATGGTAGCTGGTTTGAGCTTGATAAGCTTACTGCTGATGATGCTTTAGCTGATGCACAATTTGGTCACAGTGTCGCAATCAAAGGTGATTCTGCATTAATTGGTGCTTGGAATGACGATGAAATGGCGGAAGCTTCTGGTGCAGTCTATCTTTTTCATAAAAATGAAGATGGAGAGTGGCTTCAACAAGAAAAATTAGTGGCACCTGATGCCGCAGCCGAAGAATCTTTCGGCACCACAGTTAAGTTAACTGCTGATCTATATATGGTTGGAACAAACCTCGAGGATGGTGATAGTTTTGGTTCAGCTTACTTTATTTCAATAGATACTGATGGTGATGGTATTGCTAACAATGTTGATGCTGATAAAGATAATGATGGCGTTAATAATGAAGCAGATGCCTTTCCCTATGATAACTCTGAGTCTACAGATACCGATGGTGATGGCACAGGTAATAATGCTGATACAGATGATGACGGCGACGGTGCTAATGATACAGATGATACTTTCCCGTTAGATGCTGCCGAATCGGTTGATACTGATGGTGATGGTCTTGGTAATAATGCTGATAACGATGATGATAATGATGGGGTTATTGATGCACTTGACCATGCACCGTTAGATGATGAAATTGGTGATGTGACTGCACCCGTGTTTGGCAATATTTCACCGGTAACTATTAATGCACAAGGACAATTAACCGATATTTCAACGGCGCTAGCTGTTATAGCGAATGACTTGGTTGATGGTGAAGTACCTGCGGTGATTGTTGGTGATTCAATGTTTGCTTCAGGACAGCACATTGTTGATATTAAAGCTACGGATAAGTCAGCCAATGTTGTCTTTGATACTGTTGTAGTGAATATTTTGCCTGAGCTAACAATGATTAAGCAGCAAAATGCAGTCCCTGGTGGTAGCGTCAATGTAGTTCTAAGCTTAAGTGGCGAAGCGCCAAGTTATCCGGTTGATGTATTGTATAGCGTCTTTGTTAATGATAAGGCAATTGATGAAGCTTGGGTTAGTATGAGCTCAGGTACTCAAGCTGACATTATTATTAACCTTGCAGATGATTTAACTTCAACAGATGCTGTAATAGTGAACATTGATGCAGTCGAAGGAGCCTTTGTAGAAGGTAATTATCAAAGTCAGTTAGTGGTTATTGAGCACAATGTAGCTCCCTTAGTTACGGTGAGTTTAAGGCAAGCAGGAAAACCGGTTTCGGTTATTGACCCAGATAAAGGCTTAGTTACTTTCACTGCAACTGTTACTGATGTCAACCAAGCTGATAATCATGATATTTCTTGGCTGGTTGATGATGCTATTTTTGTTGATGATGCCATTGATGAAGATTTGTTAACTTTTGAGTTAAACCCGAAGGAGTTAGCTGATGGCATGTACTCAATTGATGTTATGGCAGTTGAATCCAATACAGCTGGCAATTTATTTGTCAGTTTGAAAGTCCCGTTTATTGTTGAACAGTTAGCAATACTTAGTGCTGAACAGGACTCAGATAATGATGGTATTGTTGATAGCGTTGAAGGTTATTCAGATAGTGATGGTGACGGTATTGTTGATTACTTAGATAATGATGACAATACCAGTCGCTTACCGAGTGGAGATAATACTCCACCACTTCAAACAGCCCCGGGATTAACAATGTCATTGGGTACTTTTGTACTATCAGCAAAAGGCTCTGCAGGACAACAAGCGAGCTTGACTCTTGATGACTTAACCAATGCTGTTGGTGAAGATGCTGCCAGTACTCAAGATGAAGGCTTTGAGATAACGACGCCAATTTATAACTTTGTCATTAGTGGGCTAGGTGAACAAGGCGCTTCTGCTTCAGTGATTATCGCATTAGGTGAAGGCGAGTTATTGCCTCAAAATGCGGTTTACCGAAAATATAATACTCGTGATGGTTGGTATAACTTCGTTGAAGATGCAAACAATAGTGTTCACTCTGCACCAATGGATGATAACGGCTATTGCCCAGCAATCAATGATGATGCTTATCAGCCAGGATTAATTGCAGGTTATCAATGCATTCAATTAACCATTGAAGATGGTGGCGCCAATGATATTGATTTTATCACCAATGGTTCGATTGAAGATCCGGGTGCTGTCGCTGTACTGTCTGCCCAGGTAAATACAGCGCCAGAGATTTCTATTGTTAAACACGAGGCACAATACCTTGAAAGTAGCAAATTAACTTTAAGTGCTTTAGCCAGTGATGCAGAGGGCGATAGTCTTACTTATCAGTGGCAACAACTGTCAGGACCTGCGGTGAGTTTTGTTAATCGAAGCAATATCAGTACGCAAATTACCTTACCAGAGGTCAATCAAAATGCAGAAGTTGAAATTATGCTTATAGTCTCAGATGGCTTGTTGGAAGCTGAGATTAAAACTAGTTTTATTGTGGCTAATCAAGTAGAAAACAAACAAACGAAATCAAGTACCAAGAGTAGTGGGGGCGTAATTAGCTACTTATTCTTGTTGATTTTTTTGACTCGATTACGTTCAGTTAAGTCGTTAGTGGCATAAAGATAATCATATCAAAATAACGCAGGCACTTTAAAAGGGTAAATACCTGCGTTAATTTTCCATTTAGCAAGGATTAGTCATTATGGAACTCAAATCCCAAAACCTGAAAAAGCATCCTGATTTTGATAACACCATCGAGGAAGTTATCAACAAAAACTATGACGAAGAATTAATGCTCAAGGCACTTAGTTTAGCGAAAAGTGTATCTCAAGCAGAGGCTATTTATGTTATTTTGAAACTTAAAGATAAGCACTGCAGCCTCTCTTAGGTATTGCTTGGCTTACTTAGTATAAATTCTATCCATGATTCATTATTTCTAGCTCGCTAAATGTACTAAAACTTTAGTAGTGAAGTTAGGGGGTTGTTTATTATGTTATAGAATCACATAATGGCGATATGTCATTGAACCTCTATCAATGATTTCTCTCATTAATCACATCCTTTATAACAATTGATATCAAAGAGTTGACTCGTTACAAAGGGTAATGTTGGCTGGCAACACTACCTCAACTTGTAGCAAGTTTGAGTCAAAAAGACGGTACAGCAAGTAGTAGTGTTTATTGGTCAAGTACTCGACAAGCAAAATACCATTAACCGCTTAGGTGCTAGCTTACTGAGTGATGAATATCTGCTACTAGGCAGAAAATATCGGCTAAATTACCACAGCCATTTCCATCATGGGGAGTTTAGGTTTGAATAAAGCAAAGCTACTTTATTCGGATACTACACCTTTTCTATACAATTAGACTTCTCTTTAGTTTCCCAAAGCGCTTTTTATGTGGTTATATCATTAAAAATCAATGATCTGAACGCTTTATAAGCAGACTTTTTTGATTCCGCTCGTGATATTCAATAACAAACCTTCAGATTGAAACTTGTTGAATTTGCGATAACAACCCTCTTTCTCTCGATAAAATACATTGAAACAACCGTTACGATATAACAAAATGATACACATAAGGTCTCGCTCCAAAATCTAAACCAAGCTTTAAAATGATTAAAGCCCGAAAGGAAACTCAATGTATAGCATTAAGAATGTGAAAAACTATATAATTTCAGCCATCCTGTTGTCGGGAACTTTGGCTTCAACTGTGCACGCGTCTGCAATTCAGCAAACGAAAGGTGACTTTGAAGATAAGTTCCGTCAACTAGATGAAGTACTACCTACGCCAAATGTTTACCGCAATGCCGCGGGTGAACCGGGTGAAAACTACTGGCAGCAAAAAGTTGACTACAAAATCAAAGTATCACTTGATGAAGAAAAGCGTCGCATTACTGCTACAGAAGACATTACATACCAAAATAACTCGCCGTATCGTTTAAAGTATTTATGGGTGCAGTTAGACCAAAACCGTTTTAAAGATGACTCCATTGCAAATATGGCCAATGACTTTGGTGGCTTAGGTCGTCGTGGTCCGGTAAATACGGTTGGCGACGCAAGCAATGCAACTAAATTAAACCTAAACGAATTACGCGCTATGCAATTCAAAGCGGATAATGAGTTAGGTTATGAAATCAACGCAGTTAAAGACAGCCGAGGTAAAAAACTTGCCTTCACGGTTGTTGGTACACAAATGCGTATCGACCTACCTAAACCACTTAAATCTGGTGATGACGTAGAGTTCACTATTGATTTTGCCTTCAACATTGTTGAAGAAAATGCCGTTTCAGCACGCTCTGGTTACGAGAAGTTTGAAGATGGCAATGATATTTTCTTACTTGCACAGTGGTTCCCGCGTTTGCACGCTTACACCGATTACGAAGGTTGGAACAATAAAGAGTTTTTAGGTCGCGGTGAATTTACCCTTGAATTTGGCGACTACGAAGTACAAATTAATGTACCTGCTGATCATATTGTCAGTTCAACGGGTGAGCTAGCAAACCCGAAAGATGTACTAACGAAAACACAACGTAAGCGTTTAGAAAAAGCAAAAACAGCTAAACGCCCAGTGTTTATCGTAACCGAAGAAGAAGCGTTAGCAAACGAGAAAGAAGGCACAAACAAGCGTAAAACGTGGACCTTTAAAGCCAAAAATGTTCGTGACTTTGCATGGGCTTCATCGCGTACATTTATGTGGGATGCAAAGGGTTACCAGCAAGGTGGCGATGTGCAAGATCACGTTATGGCGATGTCTTTCTTCCCTGTTGAAGGTGGCGATCTTTGGAAGAAATATTCTACTGAATCGGTAATCCATACCATGGAAGTGTACTCACGTTATTCTTTCGACTACCCATACCCAACTGCTCAGTCTGTTAATGGTCCTGTCGGTGGCATGGAATACCCAATGATCACATTCAACGGTCCTCGTACTGAATTACGTGATGATGGCGACCGTACCTACTCACAAGCGGAAAAACGCTTTTTAATTGGTGTGGTTATTCATGAAGTTGGCCACATTTACTTCCCAATGATCGTGAACTCAGATGAGCGCCAATGGACATGGATGGATGAAGGTTTAAATAGCTTCCTTGATGGTGTTGCTGGTCGCGAATGGGATCCTACAATTCCATGGGGCGTTGAGCCACGTGACATCACAGGTTACATGAAGTCTCAAAACCAAGTGCCAATTATGACCCAATCTGACAGCGTTTTACGTCTTGGTCCTAACGCGTACACTAAGCCTGCTGCAGCACTAAACATCTTACGTGAAGTGATCCTTGGTCGTGAGTTATTCGACTTCGCATTCAAAGAGTATTCAGAGCGTTGGATGTTTAAACGTCCTACTCCGTCAGATTTTTTCCGTACCATGGAAGAGGCATCTGGTGTTGACCTAGATTGGTTCTGGCGCGGTTGGTTCTACTCAACAGATCACGTTGATATCTCTATCGACAAGGTTTACAAAATGCGTTTAGACACGCACAACCCTGATATTGATTTTGCCCGTTTACGTGACATTGAAAACGATAAGCCATCTTCATTATTTAATCAGCGTAACAAAGCTGAAGGCAAGACACTTTGGGTTGACCGAAATAAAGACGTCACTGACTTCTATGATGAAAATGACCGTTTCACCGTAACAAACAAAGAGCGTAACAAGTACCAAAAATTCCTGAAAGATTTAAAGCCTTGGGAAAAAGCAACACTTGAACGCGCCCTTAAAGAAGACAAAAACTACTACGTGTTAGAGTTTTCTAACCAAGGTGGTTTGGTCATGCCAATTCTTCTTCAATTAACTTACAAAGACGGTTCAGTTGAAGACCAGTACATTCCAGCGGAAATCTGGCGCCGAAGCCCGAAGCAAGTACGTAAGCTTATCGTCACTGATAAAGAGAAAGAACTTGCTAGTGTTGTTGTTGATCCAGGTTGGGAAACGGCTGATGTTGACGTAGAAAATAACCACTACCCACGTCAAATCATCCCATCGCGTGTTGAAGCATACAAGTCTAAGAAGCGCTCAGGTAAAGTTAACCGCGATATTATGCAAGATATCAAAACTGAACTGAAAACTGACGACGAAGACGATAAAGAAGAGAAAAAGGATAAATAATGACCAAAGGGTTAGTCACTTTCCTCGGGGCTATTATGTTGGTGCTAAGTGCGATGTCAGCTGATATCGCACATGCTCATCAACAAAAGGCAGCAGAATCAACGGTATTATTTAACAAGCGTTCAGGTCATCTAGAAATAATGCACCGCTTTTACATGCACGACACTGAGCATGCGGTACAAGTATTATTCGACAAACATGCTGACATTATCGATTCAAAGAAAACTCAGCAACAGTTTGCCGATTATGTAGCAAAACAGTTTTTTGCGCGTAAGCTTGATGACAGTGCTCTTTCGTTAAAAAACGTTGGTTATGAAGTAGAAGGTAAGTTTTTTTGGGTGTATCAAGAGGCAACATTGTCTACTGAATTAACAGGCTTAAAACTCTACAACGGCGCGTTAAGAGATCTTTGGCCAACCCAAATCAACATGGTCAATATTGAAGGGAAAGGCAAAGTACGTACGCTAAACTTTCGCGACAATGAAGATTGGTTAACGGTTAAATTCCAACCTTAATTAATCTCTAGTTGTTCATGTCCAAATAATAAAGCCACCTATTAGGTGGCTTTATTATTTGGCTACTTTTATATTTTTTAAAGTGCTTTAGCGCAATCAATATAACTAATAATAATATATTTGTAGCTTTTAAATTAACTGCATTTGTATAATGAAATCATCACTTTTTCTCTCATAATATCGCGCAGTTTCTTATGTTATCTATCGAACAATTACATTTTCAATTATCGAATCAATCAGAATTATTTATCGATAAATTATTACTAAATAAAGGCGAGTCATTATTGGTTCTGGGTGATAACGCCAGTGGTAAATCGGTATTAGCTCAAATATTGGCAGGCGAGATAAAAGATTATCAAGGGAATGTGCTGTTGACTGAAGAGTTCACCACGCTAAGCTTTGAACTAGAGGCGGCAACCTTGGAACAAGATCGCTTAAATGACCGTAGTGACTTTATGGAAGAGGGCGTAGATAACGGACGTACTGCAGTTGAAATAATTATTGATGACAACGACTTTTTAAAACAAGACTTAGACGAAATTGTCAGCTTGTTAGCGATTGAAAAGTTGCTCGATAAACCCTTTAAAATATTATCAACCGGTGAAACTCGAAAAGTATTAATGGCTCGCGCTTTAATGCTAAAACCGCAAGTAATGTTACTAGATGAGCCCTATGCTGGTTTAGATATTGGCTCGCAGGCACACTTAAGCGATGTGCTAAACTCCCTAGTCGCACAAGGCATTAGTATTATTTTGTTTGATTTTTATCATCAAAGCCTGCCAAGCAATATTGAAAACTTAGTGTATATGCAAGCGGGTAAAATTGTACTGTCGGGTGATAGAAAGCAAGTTATCGCGACAGAGCAGTGGCAGCAACTAAATGAAAACCATTTTAGCTTGCCGCATCATTTACCAGATTGTTTGCAATATGATCACTTAGAAAAAAACACTGCCTTGGTTGCGCTTAACGATGTATCCGTTAGTTTTAATCAAAAACCAATTTTTGAGTCACTAAATTGGCAGTTTCAGCAAGGTCAACACTGGCGAATTATCGGTCCAAATGGCTGTGGTAAATCTACTTTATTGTCAATGATTTCTGGTGATAGTCCCAAGGCTTACGGTAAAGATATTCACCTGTTTGGCGTAAAGCGCGGCAGTGGTGAATCTATTTGGGATATCAAGCGCCATTACGGTTTGGTGAGCGCACAATTACACCGTGATTACCGCGTCTCAACTACGTTAATTCAAGTCGTACTTTCAGGTTTTTACGATAGCATTGGCTTGTATGATAGTCCTAGCCGTCATCAAGTCATTATTGCCCGTCAATGGTTAGTATTGTTAGGGTTAGAGCAGCATGAAAACACTTACTTTAATCAACTTTCTTATGGTGAGCAGCGCTTAGTGTTAATTGCTCGTGCTGTGGTCAAACTACCAAAGATTTTGATTTTAGATGAACCATGCCAAGGGCTTGACAACCATAACCGAGACAAAGTTTTAGCGTTAATGGACTATATTGCGGCAAACAGCAAAACTCACCTGTTATTTGTCAGTCACGACAGTCGAGATCAACTTAACTGTATCACGCATGAACTTGAGTTTGTGGCGCAATGCTCTGATGAAAAAGCAGCAAGTAACGGTGAAACGCCATTAGGTTACCTTGCTAAAACTACGGAAAAGTAATCTCCAGGATTGAATGAAGCAAAAAAATACTTTGAGTGGCTTATTTGAAAGCCACTCATTGTATTAATTAAGAAAGCTATCACAGCCAAAATGAAAAAGTCTAAAGTAGCACTTTAAATGCGATAACTATCAGTACTATGCCGCCAAATAGCTCTGCTTTACTTTCTAGCCAAGTGCCACTGCTATTACCAATTTTTATACCCAACCAACTAAAGGCAAATGTTGTACAGCCAATAACTAAACAGGCGAGTAAAATACCAACATCCATCAATATAATCGCGTAACCTGCAGCCATAGCATCAATGCTGGTTGCTATGGCTAAAGTGAGTAAAACACGGTGGGTGACTTGGGTGATATCTTCCTCAATACCTTCAACAAATGATTCATAAATCATCTTTGAGGCAATCAAAATCAGTAGAATAAAAGCAACCCATGGGGCATATTCATTTACCCATGTCGACATACCTTTGCCGCTGAAGTAACCAACGAGTGGCATAAGCCCTTGAAATAGACCGAAGTAAAGCGCTACTTTTAAGGCAAGCTTATTTAAGTTGGTTACTTTTTTAGCACCTAAGCCAATAGAGACAGCAAATGCATCCATGCTTAACGCTAAAGCTAGCATTATGATTTCAAACACTTAGTATCCTCAATAATATTTCTAACAAGCAATGGTTGATATAGCGCTATTGTACCTGCCAAGTTAATAAATGAAAATCATATGGCTACCCTTCAATAGTGTGGTGTAAAAGCTGATTGGATTACCCAGATTGAGCAATGAAGAAAGTTTTTCTTCTTATTTGTCATGAAAAGCCTTTACTATATATTGATATTTGCTTCAAAACCTATTGCAGGGGATCGCTTGTTGAAGACCGAACTAACATTTGATTTTATTAACAGCATAAACAAAGTTACTGCTAACGATTGGCAGCAGTTAAATAAATCACCATGCCCATTTCTTGATTATAAATTTTTTAAGGCGCTAGAAGATAGTCAAAGCGTAAGTGCCCAGCAAGGCTGGCAAGCGCACCATTTAGTGGCGAGCGCTAGCAATGAAATAACCGCTGAAAGTGAGGTCATCGGGATCATGCCGATGTATCTAAAAAATCACTCTTGGGGCGAGTATGTTTTTGATTGGGATTGGGCAGAAGCTTTCGAACGAAATAACTGTAATTATTACCCTAAATTAGTAGCTACCATCCCCTTTACTCCAGTCACGAGTGATAAGTTACTCTCTGAAAAAATACCAATGGAGACGCTGTTTGCACCGTTAATTGAACAATGCCAACAGCAAGATATTAATAGCTGGCACCTATTGTATTGCAATGAAATTAAAGAGCCATTACCTGAGGATGTCTATCAGCGGAATACCGTGCAATTTCATTGGTTTAATCGAGACTATAAGTCATTCGATGATTTTCTGAGTAGCTTCACTTCTCGTAAAAGAAAAAACACCAGTAAAGAAAGGTTGTCGATAGCCAAGCAGGGGATTGAAATCCGTCAGTTAAAAAACACTGAAATCACCGAGCAAGATCTAGAGTTTTTCTACCTGACCTATCAACTGACTTACTTAAAACGTGGCCATCAGCCTCATTTGAATCTTGATTTTTTTAAACGCATGTTAGCGAGTATCAGCAATAATGTTTTACTACTTATTGCAAGTCATGAACAGGAAGATGTGGCTTGTGCGTTATTTTTTTATGATGATTATCAATTGTATGGGCGTTATTGGGGCTGTACTAAACAGCTGAATAATCTGCATTTTGAGCTTTGTTATTACCAAGGAATAGAGTTTTGTATTCAGCACAATTTAGCAAAGTTCAATCCAGGTACTCAAGGTGAACATAAAATATCACGAGGTTTTGAACCGGTGCTAACTTACTCTTATCATTGGATAAAGCATCCAGCTTTTAAAGCGGCAATTAAAAATTTTTGTCAGCAAGAGCAACAGCATATGGTAAATTACCAACAACAGTGCCAACAGTTATTACCTTTTAAATGTCAGCTTTCAGAAAGCTAGATTGAGATCATATGATGAATAAACCCTTCTCCCAAGCCTGTGAAAATAATAAACGGCCAATTTTATCGGTGTTAAATAAAGCCTTTTCATCCCAAAATCATGTATTAGAAATAGGCTCGGGCACTGGGCAACATGCGGCTTTTTTTAGTCAGCACTTACCGCACCTAACTTGGCAAAGCAGTGACTTGTTGATAAATCATCAAGGAATTAACTTATGGCTAGATGAAACAACTAGCACTAACGTTGAACGACCTATTGAAATTGATTTACATAACCCTTGGACAATGCCCGAGCATCAGTTGCAGGTTGATGGTTTATATACCGCTAATACCTTGCATATCGTTAGTTGGCCTTTAGTAGAGAAGTTTTTTGCTGGCATCGCTGACAATTTGGCTGCTTCAGCCAAGGTGTGTATTTATGGACCATTTAACTATCAGGGAAAGTTTACCAGTGAGAGCAACGCTAATTTTGATCTATGGCTTAAAGACAGGGATATAAACAGCGGTATTCGAGATTTTGAAGCGGTATTATCATTGGCAACCTCGGCAGGGCTGCAATTAATAGACGATCACGCTATGCCAAGCAATAATCGCCTATTAGAGTTTATAAAAACATAAAGGTAAGTTTAAGTTATTTAGTTTGAGCACTTTCAATATTAAGTGCTTTTAAATGTTTTGCGATATCTTCGGCCGCGGTTTTGGTGTTGATATCATCATCTATTTTCAATATCTTACCTTCTTTGGAGATATAAAAAGTCACTCGACTGGCAACACGCATAATATTTAATACATCATAGGCTTTAGCGGCTTCTTTGCTTGGATCGCTTAACATAGGAAAGTCTGCGCCAGTTTTCTTAGCAAAGTCTTTATTGTCATCTAAGGGATCAACACTGGCCATAAAATAGCTAACATTAAACTCTCTGATTAAATGTCCTTTCTCTATCAAAGATTTACATTCAAAAGTACAGCCTCGGGTGTTTGCCATAGGATACCAAGCTAACACTATGGTTTGTTTACCTAGGTAATCACTCAACTGATAGAACTCGCCATTGGTCGCTTGTAAGTTAAAGTTTGGTGCTTTATCGCCAACTTTTAAGTCGGTTGCTAACACACTAAAGCTGGTGAATGTTGCTAGCAGTAAAGCAACGAATGTTGATGTTTTTGTCATTAGGTGAGCCTTATAAAGGTAACGTTAATTTGGGTAAGTAAATTTATACTTGGTTTAATATACGTTATTTTACTCACTCTTTTAATAGCAATTGCTTTTTGGAAAAGCTGGTATCTCAGTTAAATGGATTAAAAATCCAAAGAAATTTACTTCTAATAAGTCAGCAACACGCTAGCGTTATTTTTTCTTGCTAATGCTGAAACAAGTTTGCTAAAAACGAAATAAATCGTTAAATTTAGGCAAATATTAGCTAATGCAACCGCTAGTTGACAAAATAACAAGCCTGCTTGCTAGTCTGCAACCATTGACTTTCCTATGCTTGCAGCTCAATTATCGTTAAAGGAACAAACTTCATGATATTAGCAGACAAGATTGTCAAATTAAGAAAACAATTAGCTTGGTCACAGGAAGAACTCGCCGAAAAGCTCAATATTTCGAGACAATCTGTCTCTAAATGGGAAAGTGCCAATAGCATTCCTGATTTAAATAAAATAATAAAATTAGCGGAGATTTTTGATGTCTCTACTGACTTTTTACTTAAAGATGAATATGAGACTTTTGAAACAAAAAGTGAAAGTAGCCAGTCAAGCGTTAGTCAAATCAGTATGGAGCAGGCGCTTAAATATGTAGCGAGTAAAATTGCAATTTCGCACTTAACGACCAAAGGTGTATTACTTTGTTTGTGTTCAGTAATGCCATTATTTTTCTTTATGGCAATGGCTGAAACTAACAAGCTTGG
>CAJXPG010000042.1 GCA_913057925.1 uncultured Colwellia sp.
GTGGGCTCGGAGATGTGTATAAGAGACAGTGGTTAATGCATTGGTTTTGCGATCGCTCAGCACATATGGAAACTGCTACTGCCGTAGCATAGCTATTTAATTTCTAGGCTCCCGACAAGTAACTTCAACACTAGTTCTGAGGAACTTAGCAAGTCTATTCATCTTAATGAGTATTCTCTCAATATAATTTAAAAAGAGCAGATACATAAAAGCCGAGCTTAGCTCGGCTTTATTTTTAACTTAGATATTAACTAGATAAAATTAACAGTCATCTGTATTACTAGTGATAACTGGCTTAACATCTTTATTATCTGTTTCTGTGTAGGTAGCAAGACACTTATCTGCATCAACCGCATCAGCGTGAGTATAGCTTGCAACGCCAGCATCAGTGGTATTATCAAGAATAAAAGATGCATTACTGCTAGATGTATCAATATCCATCAACAAAGCAATCCCTTCTCTTGTTGGATAAGTATTCTTAAAGGTAATATTTTGGCCCGCAATACTAATAGGCTCATTTACACTCCATTCAACTAACGCTTTTGCATGCGCCAAATCTGCAGCTGAGTTCAATGCACCCTGAACTGCTTGCACAGTAGAAGCTTTAGCATCAGAGGTTAAATCAATAAACTTAGGTGCAGCTGTAACCGCTAAAATACCTAAGATAACTATCACTACGACCAATTCAATTAAGGTAAAACCTTTTTGATTTGCTTTTACATTTAGACTACTTTTCATGTTTTATCCTCAATTTCCCAACGTTTAAAATTTAGTTTACAAAATTTATTATTTATAGTCAGTCATTACTTATCATTAATATAAATAATTACCGAGCTATTTGCAGGCTGGTAACTAAAACTATTACCCACACCTGTAAGCGATGAAGGTGCAACATAGTTGCCGTTACTATCACGCTCTAAAGTCTCTTTTAAGTAGTAATGGCACAAAGTATTTGCACCACTGCCTGATACATTAGCTAGATATCTAAAACTACCATCATTATTGATGTCTGCTACGCTACTAGCAACCTGTGGCGGTTGCTGTAATAAACTATTCCATACATCAATGCAGTCACTAGTAGACATGGTCTTATTACCATTGATACCCGAAGTACTGTTAGTACCGACAATATAGCCAGGGCTGATTGAAGGCGATGATGCACCATCTTCACTGGTTAAGTAAACCACAGTACCATCGTAGTTCACCATATTTACACTATCAGTATCTTTCGGTCTGGCTTCTGCTTCCCACTGAGAACGCGCCAGTGATACACCTGTAGCAAAGCCACCGGCCATACCTTCAATGTTTGCTTGCTTGGCTTGCTCTGTTAAATCGACAAATTTAGGAATAGCTGTTGCTGCTAAAAAACCTAAGATCACGACCACGATAACTAGTTCAATTAAGGTAAAGCCAGCTTCTCTTTTAAAGCGAGGGTTTAACCTAACAGGGCCGTTCGAGCTTTCGTTATTTCTCATTGAGATAACCTTTTAATTTATGTCATTGCTTTTACGTAAACACTAACATTAAATATCTATAAAACTACCAATGTTAATCATATTAACATTATGAACACTGGCAAACCATATTTCAACTTGCAATAGATGTAATTAGTTGTACTAATTAACTTTACACTATTTTTAGATGAAAAAATCTTTCTGCCTATTAAGCAAAAAATCAATAAACTTGCTTCACTTTCCCTGTATCACTACGATAATCAAATGATTGACCATTAGCAATACTGTAACGGCATAAGCGACCGTTTTTAATCGATTTATTGTGCAATTCAACGGCAATAACAGGCGACTTTACCACTTGTAGCGGCATTTCTAATACTTGCTGCCAAATTTGTTGGCAAGCCAAACTTGTATGATTACTGTCTATCCAGCCAGATTTATTAACTTTTACCCATTGTTTATCAATGCTATTAGCTCGCTTTAACTCGATAACATTTGGCTGTTCATCCATCAACCATTGACCATGAACAACATTAACTTTACTGGTAAAGGCTTGTGCCATACCGACAAAAGCAATATTAGTTACTTTTTCTTGCTGGCTGAAAAAGATATCCAGTAAGAGTTTCATTATTACGGCAATAATCACCACAACCACTAAAAACTCAATGATGGAACCATGTTTTTTTTCAGCATTGCTTGGCGGCTTAAGAATAAAACTATTCATTAACCTTGCATGGCAGATGCCATATCCCACATTGGCGTAAAAATACCTAAGGCTAATATCAGTACCATTACCGCAACAACGACTAATAGTAATGGTTCAATTCTAGCGGTTAATGTAGCGAGATCGTAATCCACTTCTCGCTCGTAATAATCACCGACCTCAGTCAATAATTCGTCAACTCGCCCTGTCTCTTCACCTACGGCGACCATCTGTAAAACAAGCGGAGTAAAAAGTGTGCTGGCTACGGATGAGCGCAATAAGCTTTCTCCACTTTCAATGCCTTGACGCATGGCAGTAATTTTTTCTTGCATATAGCTATTATCAACCGCTTCTGCAACCAAAGTTAAACCGGTTGTCATCGGTACACCTGCTTTTAACACAATGGCAAAACTATGAGAAAAACGTGCAAGAATCGAACGTTCGATAATACTGCCTATGATAGGGATCTTTATTTTTCGCCTATCCCATTGGTATCGCCCTTTCTCTGTTTTCAAAGACTGCTTAATCATAACGAACGCCAAAATGACGCCAAGGAACATATGAGGCCAGTAATTTATAAAAAGGTTCGAGCTTGCGATAATAAACTGGGTCGCTATGGGTAAATCAGCACCAAGTCTTGAGAACATGTCGGCAAAGGTTGGAATGACAAAGATATTTAAGATAACCAAGGCTGCGGTCAAGGCTATCACTACCATAGACGGATAACGTAACGCCGCTTTAATCCGCTTTCGAGTATCAAGCTCACGCTCTAAGTAGGTGGTTAATTTCAAAAAAGCTTGATCTAGCTGACCGGTATTTTCCCCTACGTGTACAAGTGAGACAAACAGGTGATCAAATATTTTTGGGTGATGGTTTAACGCTGAAGAAAAGGTATAACCCCCTTCAAGTTGCTTACCTATATCAGTAAGCGCTTTTTTTAAGGCGTTTGAATTTGCTGACTCAACCATGCCATTAATTGCTCTTAATATCGGAACACCTGAACGCATTAAAGCATACATTTGTCGACAAAAAACAATTAACTCTTCCAGCGACACTCGACCATTATTAATCAACTCAAAAATATCAACACTGCCGGCACTATTGTTAGTTTCTTTGACTTCACTGATAGAGATCGGCGTAATGCCCTTTTTAAATATTTTTTCTGCAGCCACGTCAGAGTTGGCAGCTTCTACACTGTCTTTTATCTGACTGCCGTTGGCATTTCGCCCAATATAATTAAATGACGCCATAAAAATCTCTATGCTCTACTTATGTGCTAAAGCGTGTTAGTTGAAACTAAGGTTAAAATGATTAACTGATATCGACAGTTTCCACCAAGCGCAATACTTCTTCAACAGTGGTGACACCTTGTGCAGCATACGAAAAAGCCGCATTAGCTAACGGAGTAAAACTTGGATTTTCCTTCGCCAATTTACTAAATGCTTCACTGTCATCACGCTTTAACGCTGACATCATGCCTTGATTCATTTCAAGTAATTCAAAGACACCAATACGCCCTTTGTAACCTGTATACTGACATGTCTGACAACCTTTACCGTGTTTGAACTGAGTAGTTTTTGCTTGCTCTCCGGCTAAGTTAGTTAACCAAAATAGTTCCTGTTCATCTGCTTTATATTCAGTACTGCACGAATCACAAACTCTACGCACAAGACGCTGAGCAACAATGGCTCTTAATGCGCTACCGACTAAAAACCCAGCTGCGCCCATATCAATTAAACGTAAAGCACTGGTTATCGCATCATTGGTATGCAGTGTAGATAAAACTAAGTGACCAGTAATTGCGCCTCGCAGACCAATTTCAACTGTTTCTTGATCACGCATCTCACCAACCATCATGATATCGGGATCCTGACGGAGTGCGGTGCGTAATACACTTGAGAAAGTCAGGTCAATTTTTGCGTTAACTTGTACCTGATTAATTCTTGGTAACCTATATTCCACAGGATCTTCAGCGGTAATTATCTTTTTACTCGCTTCGTTTAATTCACTCAAAGCTGCATAAAGTGTGGTTGTTTTACCACTACCTGTTGGTCCAGTAACGAGTACCATGCCATGTGGACGGTTTATTTGCAGGCGTACACGCTCAACAATATCTGCCGGCATACCGGTTTGTTCTAGCGATAGTAAGCCTGCTGATTGATCTAACAATCGCATTACTACAGACTCACCATATTGCACTGGCATGGTAGACATACGCACATCAATATTATGACCACTAATATCAAGATTAAAACGACCATCTTGCGGAATACGCTTTTCTGAAATATCCAAACCTGCCATTAACTTAAGTCTTAACACCATGGCTGATGCTATTTTGTTTTCTTTTAAAATTTTCTCTTGCAGTACACCATCAATACGTTGGCGAATGCGTAACTGGTGCTCTTCGGGTTCAATATGAATATCTGAAGCGCGCATTTGCACCGCATCTTCAAAGACAGATTGCAGTAACTTACCAACAGTTGCATCGCCACCTTCATCTAAAAAGGTTGTCGCCAGATCAAAGCTTGATGACTCTTCATACTCTTCTTCTAACTGACTGGCAAAAGATTCAATCTCAGCAGTTCGACGATATAAACTATCAAAGGCATCAAAAATTTGTGATTCCATCACAACTGCAAGCTCTATGCGCTTCGGCGCTAACATACGCTCTAATTGATCTAAGCCGCTTAAATCAGCTGGGTCGCTCATCCCTAGTAAGACTGAAGCGCCTCTGTCTTCAATAATCAGTGCTCTTAATCGTCTTGCGTGCACCTCAGGTAGTAAGCTAGCTACGTTAGGAGATATTTTATGTTGAGCAATATCTAAAAATGGCACATCTAATTGTTGTGCTAAAAACTGCAACAACTGTCTTTCAGATAAATGGTTTAGCTCAATTAAAGTATCACCGAGTTTTCGACCCGTTTGCTTTTGACTGTTAAGCGCCTGCATTAATTGATCATTAGAAATAATATTCTCATGAACCAATAAATCGCCTAAGCGCATCTTTAATTTTGGTGCTGCCATAATTTTTCCTATATTTCTGCTAGGCTACAGCTCAATGCCATAAACAAGGCTTGAGCAATAACGCTGTATTTATTAGCGACTTTAAGCTATTCCTACTGCCCTATAACTTCTATGCGTTGCTTAACAAATTTTTCTGATGATATTGATAAATCACTTTTTGTTAACGCTGTTTTATAAGCCTTACTCGCTAAAGTAAACTGACTGTTTTTATCATACAACACAGCTAAACCAAGTTGCCAACGACCTAGGTCTGGCTGCATTTTAATTAGCATCTGATAGGCGCCAATCGCTATATCGTTTTGTTGAGCTTGTTGCGCGGTATTGGCCAACATAATTTGGTACTGCTCATCTGCTAATTTAGCTAATGGCTTTAGGGTGTTAACCGCGGCTCTAACCTGACCTTGCTTTAAATGAATTCTTGCTTTTAGTTCTCGCAGACTTTTATCTTTTCCGTCTAGCGCAATCCCTTGAGACAATAAATTTAAAGCGTCTTGATATGCTTGGCGACCAAACCATAAAGCGGCCAATCTTTTACGTGTTTGGCTATCGCTAGGCTTAATGATGATGACATCTTCAAATAATTTTTCAGCTTTACTCACTTGCTTCGCTGCTAGGGCTTTTTCGGCTTGTGACAACTTTTGCTGCGCCAATTCATCTGCCGTTAATTGACGCCTTGATACCGACATTTTATTTACTGTTGGCTTTTCCGCAGACGTTACAACCGATTGTGTCGATTTTTTTACATGAGAGTGACCATGCGCTTCATCAGCTTCAATCTGCGGATTCTTCGACGCTGGTGTAACTTTCGTTGAGCTATTTTTCCTAATAGTTATATTAGCTTTATGCTCTTTAGGCGCAACAAGCTCGTGCTGCGTTGTAGTGCTGTGACTCTCTCTTTTATTCTCTACTGGAGTTTGCCTTTGTTTATTATTAGCTGACTGTTTAGCAATACTTTTATCATCTACTTGCTTTGGAGAAATAGTCTCTCTAGCTGGTGTTTTGCTTGCTGGCGCTGTTGTTGCGGATAACAACTCCTTGTCACGGTTGGCAATCGCAGGCTCGCCATTAATATTAGTCTTACTTGCTTTATCATCAACGTTGCTGGTGTTAATTTTCTCTGCTTTTAAAGCTTGGTTTTCATTTACTAGTTGCCAGATATAAAAGCTAACAAAACAAATACTCAACACGCATAAAGTGGTAACTAACACCAACTTAGTTGAAGAGTGACTTGGAGAAGCAGTTGTTGGCTGAGAAACAGTACTCGATTGTTCTGGACTACGTTCCTCCAAGTCCTTGAGCATCTGATTAATTACACTCATGGATTTATCACCAATACATAATATGCCAGCATTAAGAGGCTAACTAACGCCAGAGATGAAAAGGCGATAAGGCTAGTTTTGTTCACAGGTTCAATACTTTCAGTATCTTTGACGGCAGTTTTAAGTAATTTACCTGTCATTTTATAGTGTCCTTGGCCATATGCTAGCATCAGCATTTTATGACATAAAATATTAACTAAGCGTGGCACGCCTCGACTAACACGAGCAATATTTTGGCAAACTCCAGCAGGGAAAAGCTCGGCACCTTTATATCCAGCTACCTGCAACCTATGTTGGATATATTGCTGTACTTCAAGGCCATTCATGGCTCTTAGCTTATAAGCAAAAGTAATACGTTGCCTTAGTTGTCTAAACTCAGTTTTAGCCAAACGCTGATCAAGCTCTGGCTGTGCAAATAATACCACTTGTAATAATTTTCGCGTTTCCGTTTCTAAATTAGTAAACAGCCTTAATGCTTCTAGACTATCTTCTGGTAAAGCCTGCGCTTCATCAAGAATTAACACGACTGAATGCCCTTTGCCATGTAACTCTAATAAGCGTGTTTGAATACGTTGCGTCAATAATTGTACTGACATACGCTGCGCTTGTTTTACACCAAGCTCTACCGCCACCGCGCGTCTTAATTCATCTGGATTTAAGTAAGGATTGGGAATGTAGGCGGTAACAAAGTGCTCTGGTATTTCATTCAGCAACTTTCGACACAATAAAGTTTTGCCTGTGCCAACCTCGCCAACAACTTTAATAAAGCCTTCGCCAGTTTGCAGTGCTGTTGAAAGCACTGCTAAGGCTTCATCATGCGGCGCTAGCGGTAAATAAAAATTTGTATTAGGGGTTAAGGTAAACGGTAACTCCCCTAAGCCAAAGTGATATAAATACATAGCCGCTCTAAAAATTGAATCAAATTAACTTACTGCAAACCAATAAGTCTTCAACCTTACTGGTTAGTCGTTGCTGCATTTTGCTCAGCTGCTTGACATACTTCATTTTCTTGAGCGTATTCGGCATCAGCACATTGCTGCTGACATTCTTCACTCAATTTACCTTCATTCGAAAGTTCACATTCTTCCACTTCATCAGGGAACCACTTAGTTAGTAAACGTCTCGCGTCTTGTAACTGGGTTGTCCAAGTATCCTGCCCAACAACAATTGGCTTAAGCATGATAACTAATTCACGCTTTTGTGATTTTTGTGACTTGTTTTTAAATAACTCACCTAAATAGGGAATGTCACCTAGAATTGGCGTTTTTGATTCCATATCAATATTGTATGTTTCAATTAAACCACCAATAACAACTACTTCCCCAGAGTTGGCGCGAATAATAGTATCTGATTCCCGTACGCTACTTTGTGCAAGCGGTAAAATCAGTTCTTCACTACCGATTTGAATGGTTTTATTCTGCTCTTCCGTTAGGGTCACAGATGGATGCACATGCAAAATAACACTGCCATCTTTACTAATTTGTGGTGTTACATCGAGTGCGATACCTGAGAAAAAAGGCGTTAATTCAATTTCAGGTGTAGTAGTGGTTGAAGTACCCGTGGTAGTCGTACTAGAAACTTCAGTAACAAAGTATTCGTCTTCACCGACTTTAATTACCGCTTTTTGGTTATTGGTTGCGGTAATACGTGGGCTTGATAATACTTGTACATTACCTTGGGTTTGTAATAGCTCAATAACCCCAGTAAAGTTACTATCATTACCTTGGTTTTGATATGACAAGGTGTTCACGCCACCAATGGTATTAGAAATAACATTGCCAATAACACCACCCGTTGCCGAGTAAATAAGTTCAGAGCCACTACCTACTGGGTTAAGCACTTGCTCCCATTTTATCCCTTGTTGGAAGTCATCATTCAGTGTTACTTCCATAATTTTAGCTTCAATGATCACTTGACGATGCAAATGACTTTCCGTATCACTGATAAACTTTTTCACTGCATTAATTTCTTGTGGCAAACCACGCACGGTTACTAAACCAGCCTGCGGTGAAACAATAACTGAACGTCCACCACCAGTGCCAACAAAGGCAGTTAATGACTCTTTTAACTCATCCCAGAAATTAGATTCGTTTTCGGTATAGAGATTAATTCCGCTATTTTGGTTATTCGAGCCACCATTTCCGCCTTGATTATTATTGTTACTGCGGTTACTACTACCATTACTGTTATTGTTTGAGTTGTTACTGTTGTTGCCACTATTGGGATCATTTTCAGAAACGCCACCAGAGTTAATAGAGGTACTCGAAGAGCCAAAACGCTTGAGGAATAAGTAATTCAACGCAATTGTTTCTGTACGAATTCCTGGTGGGAATACCTGTACCACATTACCACTTCGTTGAATCTCATAGCCATAGACATCTTCAACAACGGTTAAGGCCTCTGTTAGAGTAACGTTACTTAAACTTAAAGAGATTTGACCTTCCACATCGGGGTGAATAACCACGTTGTATCGTGAACCACGAACGATTGCTTGGAAAAAGTCCTTTGCAGCCACTTCAGTCGCAGAAATCTCTAAGCGCTTTTCAGCTAGCATTCCTTGTTTAGCCTGATTCATATTATTAAACATTAACTCTTGCTGTACTGAGTTAGGTACTTGAGTCAGTGGTTTTGGACCATTAAATTCTTTAGCTTCTTTAATTGAAGTATCTAAATCTTCTTTAATCCCAACAGGATCTCGCGGGGCTGTTTGACAACCGACTAAGGCAAAAAATATCGTTGATAAGGCAATAGTTAATTTTAGTTTTTTCATAGGGGGGCTTGTTTTTATCATTAGTTTGCTACCGCAGTTGCTACGACGTTACTTTTAAAACCTTTATGCTTAAAAATATTAACTTTTAAACGCTTCGATTTACTACGTAAAATTACGCTATGACTATTAATTGCGGTAATGCGATACTCACCTACATAGTCAAACATTTTATAGATTTTTCCATTTATCACGGCGGTATGAATACCATCGCCATGAATAATTGATGTTAGCTTCAAGCCGCCATCACGCTTTAGTTGACCTGGGCCTGTACCACTAGCACCAAAAGGACGAGTTGGATCTACACTTGCGGCTAAACTGCTAAAAGATATTACCGCCGTAATAGCCACAGCACATATCGAGATTAATAGGGATTTAACGTTAAACACCAATAAACTCCTTATTTAATCCTAAACTATAAATAGTAATTTCTACTTCACTTTGCGGATATTCTTTCACTTCAAACTTAAAATCTTGCCAAAAAAACTTCCAACTTAATTGCTCAAGTTGCTGAAGGTAATTGCGAAGTTGAAAATACTTACCTGACAAGGTAATTTTTATACCGTGTTTATATAGGTTTAACCCTAAGTGCTCGTTATTATCCCCTTGAGACACGGCGGTATTTGAGTTACTTGTCGGTAAATCTAATAAAGGCTTTGCACCAATTAACTCGAAAGAAAGCAATGACACACCGGGTTCTAATTTAAGTAACCTAAGCAGCGCTTTGCGCATTTCACTTGGGCTAATCAAATCAGTGGTTAAACGTACTAGCTGATCGTCAATTTTTGCGAGTTTAGCTTCCAGTTGAGCGATTTGATTATTAGTATCTTTATCTGGATCTTGCTTTAGTGCTTGTTGATACTGCTCAATAGTGTAACTTAGCGTTTTATTACCTGACGTCATTACTCTGCTTTGCTTATCAAAACTAACTATTTTTGCCGCTTTATCATCAATATATAAATACGTGGTAATAAAAAATATAGCCACTAAACCGGTTAACAATAAAAGAGACTGCTCTCTACTTGTTAACTGTTGAAATTTATCACTGTATTCTTGCCATTGTTGTTTCATTAGCTGCCACCTTCTTTTGCCGCAGAACTCACAACAAACTCAGTAATATTTTGCTCATTTTTTGCCAGTTTAAAATGTACAAAGGCTTTACCAGACAATAATTGAGACTTTTCAAAGCCCGCCAACCACGCAGGTACTGCTTGAGGTGTTCTCGCTAAACCAGTAAATGTCATATCTGCTGAATTGATATTAATAGTTTGCAAACGGATATCTTTATGGTGCATGGCAGATAGCTCATTCATTGCCATAACAAAGCCGCCAGCAAAAGTTTCATTAGAATCGGTTAATTTATTTAAAAGCCCATCTTTATTAAGCATAACCAACTTAATTGCATCAAGCTTTTTAGTTAATGCAGGAGAAACCTGTCTATTTTGCAATTGCGTTTCGAGTTGTTGAACAAGTTTTGACTTCTGCTGTTTTTCTTGTAGCAATTTATCATATGCGGCGGCGGAGTTAGTGTAACTGAGCTCTGTTATGCCAGCCCAAATAACCATGATAACTAACAAAGATAACCAGATGGTTACCACACGTGAGAATGTTAATAACGGCTGTTCAGGAAATAATTCTGCTTGCAATAAGTTAATAGAATGTTTAGCTGTCATAATGCGCTCCCGCTAAAACTTCTGCTTCTTCGCTATATGGCGCATTTTCCAAACACGCGCCAATCACAGCAGCGAACTCTCTATGCTCGTGATACGGCCTAGGTAGCTCTAATGCGCTTACTGGTACGCCAGAGTTTTCAGACAGTTTATCAATAAACACTGTCTCTAAATCTATAGGTAATAATACTTTAATTTCTTTAATTGGCGCTTGCTTTAATTGACGTTCAAAATAATCCGTAGAACGTTGAATTTCCAGACTGATATTATCAATGACTGAAAAGGATAATTCTTCTGCTGTTTTCTTACTGATCTGAGCAAAGCCTCGTAAACGACGTTGAAAGAATATTTGTCCTTGCTTTACTATCAACAACACTATTTCTTCATTGGGCTGCTGGCAAACCAATAACATTGCCGACTTTTGTGGTGGTAATAAATTCGCAAAAGCAAACTCTTGGGTTGTTATGGTAGAAACTTTCACATCACCTTGCTCTGTCGCATCAAGCAACTTTTTTAACTCATCAAGGGGGGCGCAAACTACGTTAATTTTTTCTTTACCACCAGCTAGGGTTGGTGCATCAAAATAATCTAACACCATATTGTCAGGTGAGACATTCACTAAATCTTTTATCTGCCACTTTAACGCACTGTTTATTTCACTTTCTGGCAAACTAGGCTTATCAACTTGCACAACTTGAGATTGAGCTTCATTCAGTACAAGGCAAGCACTTCCTTCAAGATCACAGTTTTTATGCAGCGCTAGAATAGATTTACTAAAACTTGCTGGGTTACTTGCTTCTTGTTGAAAAATCACTTTTTCAGTTTTATTTTCTTCTGTAGCTGAATTTTGCTTTTGTTGAGGAATTGAGCACAAGGAGACACCCTGCTGCTGAAAAGCAATACCAAGACGCTGACTTGACTTATTTTTTGTCAATATTTGACTTATTTTTGTTAAAAATGACATCTATTGGAAATATCGCATCTTAGCTAAAATTATTGATAATCTTACCCCTTGTTAGCACTATAGAGCAAGTTTTACTGGTAATTATTAATCAAGTTTATTAGTCATTTAAACAATGATACTTATAATTAAAGGTAGATAAATTTAATCTAAAATCAAATTATTAAAGAAAACACCTCCAGATAAGAAAATCTAAACTAATCTTAGCTTTTGTTTATAATAGCTTTAAAGCTTTACAAATCTCACTTTCACCCTGATATAAAATGCCTAATCCATTGTCTAAATTAGAAAAAATCAACCACCCGCTTTTTGATAAGTATCAACTTGACGTGCGTGTAAAGCGTGATGATTTAATCGATAACACTATATCCGGTAACAAATGGCGTAAGTTAAAATACAACCTTAAGCAGCTTAAAGGCTCGCATTATCAAGGGGCAATTACTTTTGGTGGTAGTTATTCCAACCATATTCATGCTTTTGCCTATGCATGCAAACAACATAATATCCCTTGTATTGGCGTTATCCGCGGTGAAGCGCGCTATGCCAACAACTTTACATTAAGCTGGGCAAGACAATGGGGCATGCAATGCCACTTTGTTGACAGAAAAACTTACCGTCGCCGTTTTGAGACAGACTTTTTAGCGGAACTTGCTGAGCTTTACCCCGGTTATTTTTTCATTCCTGAAGGGGGCAGTAACTCACTGGCAATTACTGGTGTAGCAGAGATTATCACTGAGCTAAATCAACAAACTGAATTTGATACTTTACTCACCCCTGTTGGCAGTGGTGGTACTATCGCCGGCTTAATCTCCGGTGACAGTGTCGCCCAATGTAAACACCATAAGATTTTAGGCGTAGCGGTATTAAAACAAGCTGAATATTTAATTGAAGAGATTAAGTGCTTACTAACACCCAAAGCGTTAAAGCATAATAACTGGAGACTATTAACAGATTATCACCGTGGTGGTTATGCCAAATTTTCAACACAAGATATTGTTAGGTTACGTGAATTTAATCAAATCACGGGGATAACCTTTGAGCCGGTTTACTCAGGGAAGATGGTGCTAGCACTGTTAGATTTGATCGAACAAAAGTATTTCAGCCAAGGTGAACGCATAATATTGCTGCATACTGGAGGTTTACAGGGCTTAGGTGGAATGATTGAGCAAGGAAAACTTAGTGCTGATGATTGGCCGGCATTAACTTATGCCGATTAAGCTATTCGAATTAAACTTAGCTCCAATTCACTTCTGCTCTGCTTAACTTCTAAGCGGCAGAACACAGTAGAACATCGAGCTGACATTCGCTTAGTAAAGCTCTAGATCAACGAACTTAACCTACTAAAACCTTAAGGGATACCGTCCTTGATTATCAGGACGACCTAGAAAAGAGAGTGCATTCTTTAATTCCGCAGGAAACTTAGCTCCTGGCTTTAAATACCCGTTACCCGATGCTCTTTGAGATGGCAACGCTAACATGCCATCAAAACTTAACCCTAAGTTATTATTTGGCGCTACTTTTGCCAGTATATTGCCTTTATCACAACTCAAGTTTGCGGAAAGTTTTCCGAGTTTTATGCTTTGCTCTAATGCGACAACTCCGGCACGTAACCAAATAAGCTCACCTTGAGCTGCTGTACACGATAATTTTTCACCATAGCTAATTTGTACTGATGATAGCTGTAACTCTATATTTCCTTGTGCAACAACAGGAATAGGTAGCGGTAATTGTTTAGCGACGTCACTAGCAGATAAGTATAACTCTACTTCAGAAAGGCTTAGCTCACTTGATGAAAGCTCCATTGTTAACTTACCTTCAGGTCCCGCTAGCATGCTATCACCAAATGTCAGCTGAACTGTAGGTGACAAGCTAAACAAAGACCAAAAACTAACATCTGTTTTAACACGTTCAATAATATTATTATTAACCACGACTCTTGCAATATCGCCTTGCCAAATAGAGCCAGAAGCCCCGTGTATTTCGACATTTTTTGGTAACGTAACAGCATTCGTCACTAATGCTAACGGAGCTGTAGCGATTAAAAAAATTAAATAACTGCTAAAAAAAATTGCGATTATCGCAAACCATTTTTTCATGAATTTTTCTCTGCATAAGCGATTAAGTTAACTATCGCGAGTTAGGTTATTAAGAAATTATTATAATTTCGCTAAATGTAATCGACGTACTTTCACTTCACCAACACGATCGCCTTGGCTAAGATCTATCGCTTTAACCTGTAAACCTTCGTTGTTCGCTAGATGCTCTAACCAAAACAACAATTGAGTAAATGGCGTACTATCAATCCACACTTGTAAGTCATCCCCTTGAGGCTGCATACGAGTGATAGTTAACTTATAGGTTTTTGCGCTTCGGTTGGCCACACTTGAAATACTGCCACTTAACCTCGCTTTGCCGCCAGAAGAACGTTTTGCTTGTTGATAAAGTGCGGTATTTTCTTGCACCCAAGTTAACAGTTGGTGCTGCCTTTCAAGCTTACTCGCTTCTTGCACCAAACTATCATTTAACGGCTGCCAAATAGCACTATAAAAAATAAAAACGATTGCCATAACACCCATAGCAGCAACTAGGCGCTGCTCTCGGCTGTTAAGTTGTTGCCACCATGCTTTCATTATGATGTTTCCTTATTATTTTTACTGCTGCGCTTTTTAGCGGCGCTTTTCTTTTTCGTGCTCGTATTGCTAGAGCCCTTATTAGAAATACTAAAAGAGCCGGTAACTTGCTCGCCTTGATTACTTTGCGAGCCTTGTTTGACCGTTAAACTTGAAGCTGCTAATGCCTGGCTAAACTGCTCAAAGGCTTGATAGTCGTTAGCTTTAGCTTGAATACGTAATTCTTGACGCTTACCGTCGAATTTTAGAGATTCAGGCTTTAATGCAGAGACTTTAGCAAATGCGGGCTGAACTTTAGCAAGCATGGCTAAGAAGCCTTGCCTATCGCTGACACCACCAAGCAATGCTAACTCTCTATTTAATTGTGATTTAATAGTAGAAACACGTACCCTTTTAGTTTTAGGGAATGCTTTTTTATAGTTAGTAATAATGTCTTGTTTAACGGATTCTTGCTCTGCTTGCAATTGCCACAGTTGTGCTGTTTTGCTACCTAAACTAAGCAGTAAGGCAAATACCGCAACACCTGCCACCCATAACCATTGCTGGCCTGCCTGACTACGCGACTCTTTTATTTTGTATTGACCTTGCAATAAATTAAAATTATTTAAGTTTTTACCATAGTTTTTCGCCATTAACGCTAAAGGTAATTCTTCAGGCATCTGAGTAATATTGAGTTGTTCGCTATGCGTTAAGTTTGAATAAGCTTCAATATGTACACTCTTATGTGGGCAATCTTCTTGTTCTAATTCACTGTTATTAATATCATTTTGAAATGCCTGCCACTGTACCTTCCAAACGTCTACATCTAAAGTAAACCCCTGCCAATGGTGTTGACGGACAATAATTTGTTCCTGATCAGCATCCCCGACACTTATTGCACTCCAGCCATGTTCCATTAAAGGCATCGCAAGTACATCAGGTAACATCATTGGCGTTTCAATGTCAGCTTCAGCCAACCAAGTAAGCCACTGCTTCATCTGTTTATGAGCAACAATTGCGGTAAAACAGTTATTTTCTTGAATGTCTTTTGAAAATTCTGCGTAAGCAAAAAACAATTGTTCAACTTCTTCAGCCAAACTGTCTTCTAACATGTAGGGTGCAGCTAAACGAATTGCTCTGGAAGATTTTGCAGGAACATTAAGGGACTTTAATAACACATCACAACCAGGTACTAAAACCCTGACTTGGCGTTGCTGAGCTTTACTCGTTAGCTCACTTAATTCCTCGGCACCTTTTAACTCTCCACTGCCGATAACTTCTGCTTCATCACCGCTAGCACCGCCCAAGATCAACCAGTGAATGGTGTCTTGTGCTTTACTTCCTAAGCGAATAAATAATGTTTCTGTCACTAGTTACGTCCTATAGTACGACTAATTACTTGAATTTGTTCTGTTTCATTTACTTTCATAATTGAGCGCATCGCAAAGTAGCTATTATTAAAGCGCGCACTCGCTTTTAACATAAAATATTGGCTATCAACAACAAACTGAGCTTGTTGCCACTTTTCCATTTGCAGCTTACTTAACTCTGGCAGCTTATAGAAATCTTCTAAGTTTTCATAGCCTGAACTATCCCTGGCACTTAATATGTCTTGAGCCTCATCGAGACTCGAATCAAGTAGCGCTTGTAATAACTCAGGCCTTTCCGCATCTAAGGTATTTATATTGATTAGGTGCTGACTGTTATTTGGCAGTACACATACGTAAGGACTCAGCGCTAAAATAACCTTTGGCGTATAATGCTCAATCAACCTTAACTCGTTTACACTGGCTAAATAGTTATTCGCAGCAAGATAAGGAAACTCGCGTGATTCATAATCACTATCTTCTGCACCACCATTGCCAGTAATCATATCATCGCTGTCTAACCAATCGGTTAATGCATTAACCATAGCCTCTGCTTCAAATGGCCCAATCCCTTCAATATTCAAATTAACAATAAGGCTCTCTAGTACAGTTGCTGCAGGAAGTTGCTGCTTACTGTCTGATTTAGTTTTAGGTTTAGGTTTAGGGGCAGGTGATTTTTCCTTATCATCCGATTTACTATCCGAGCCCCCATCGCTGTTATTTGAATTACCTGACTCTCTTTCCCCTGCTTGTTCTTTAGTATCCGCTTCAGGGTGTAGAGCATTCAAATTTAGGCAACTTTGTAAATCACTTATTTCACCGCTTATTTCACCAAAATCAACAGGGTAACTCGTGCCTTCTTGTGCCCAAATTTGTTCAAGATGCGTCACCTTAGGCTCATCTTTAAATGCTTTTAGCAATACCCGTTTACTGAATGCCTCAGCACCCATGGCGTACCAATAAGCCTGCTGATTAAAACTAATGTTAGTGCTACGCTGCATCTGCGTTTGTAAACGCGTGGTCATTTGTGCTGCAATAATTGACGACAATGCAACAATAAGCATCACGGTAATTAACGCAACTCCCTGTTGTTTACTTTTAGATAAAGACTTAGTAACTAACTTAATATTCATCATTAAGTCTTACTCTTTTTGTCTGCAACAGGGTCGCCTGCTACTAGAAATTGCCGGCGAATTAAGCCAAAGTCTTCAGTGTCAATTTCAATAGCGATGCCTTGAGGTAAAGCTTGCCCTGACCATTTTTTTTGCCACTTACTACCATCATAAAATTCGAATGCTAAACTGGTGACATTTTTAACCAAGGGCCTAATTCTTGGCTCTTGCCCAACCACTGCATCGACAAAATTGTAATGCAAACGTTGCAAGGTTTCGTCTTCTAAGCGGTAGGCGACATTTTGCATATCGCTTCGTGGTAACAGTAACCCCGGATTTGTCCAACCATTTCGAACAAACGCAATCGCTTGCTCGTCAGCCAAAAAACTCTCATCCGCTGTCTGTATGAAACTCTTATTCGGTGCTTCACCATTTATACGCATACTGCGCTTTGCTATTTGAGTAAAGTCTCGCTCCATTAATAAAAAAGCGCGTTGTAATTCATTTTGTCTTTCACTACGAGATTTAGAGCTTTCTTCACCACGAAGTACAGTGTCGAAAATGGTAAAGCTCGCTAAACTGACCACAGAAAAGATTGAAATAGCGACTAAAACCTCCAACAAAGTGAAGCCTCGTTGTCCTAGCTTTAATGCTCTTTTTCGAGAGAAAGACGATAGTTGCATTAGGGTTTATCCTGAGCAAGGTAAGTCATAGCGCTGGCTGTCACTAACTCTTCATCTTCATCTAAACGGACTTCGATGACCACTGAGCGCATTTCTTTGTTAGTGGTCTTAATAACTTTTTGCTGCCAATACCAAGTACGGCCAGCCATTTCAACTTGCCCTTTACGATTATTTTTAGGGGGCCACGTTTTATCTAAACTGACTTCAACTAATTGGTTTGACGCGACCCAATTAGCAAACATTTGCTCTTCTAAATGACTAATATGGCGATAATTATTATCAGCTACACCTAGTAAGGCTACGCCTGCAATAGCAAAAACCGCCATAGCGAGCATGACTTCAATGAGGGTAAATCCCTTGGTGTTAATTAAATGTTTAATATTCTTCAAGCACAGGCCCCTCAATTGTTAAAGGGATGCTATAAATTCCTGTAACGCGATAAGCTAAATCATCAATATCATCAATAAAGACAAACTCTTCGTTTAGCCTAAAAGTGACGCTAAATGCCGTTAAGTCACCTCCAGATAAAATATAAACTTGCGGTATTACCTTTTTCTCTCGCTCTTCCTTAGACATTAAGGTGAAATCGTCTTCGTCTTTTTCTTTAAATGTATCGGCATCAAAAAGCAAAGGCTCTTCTATGGGTAGGTCATCAAGGGTTAGTTCAATAAGAACTTCTTCCGGCAAGGTAACATCTGCCTGCCAATCTTGTTCTGGAATTTCAGCCCATTTAGTACCATCATAACCAACAAACTGGTAACTATCTTTTTTAACAATTAGCCCTAATTCGACATTATTCAACATACCGTAATCAGCAGCCACTTCAAAAATGGCAGCAAACTTAGCGCTTTCTTGCTGCAACACATCTTCAGGTCGTTTACCAGCAAAGTTAAACTGCACCAAACTAGCAATGATACCAATAAGCACCACCACAACCATCACCTCAATTAAGGTAAAGCCACGGTGTATTTTTGTAAGCATTGGTAGACTATGGGGTTTTAACTGCATAATATTCGATTCTTATAACAGCAAGTACTACTGAGGTAAACAAGCAAGACGCATGAACCCATCCATGAGGCTTAACATAAGCATCCATGCTTATGAAACTTGCTTTTATCACCATCAATAGTACTCACTTATGATTACGACCTATCAGCTTATTGAGACAGAAAAATTATTAAAATCTATATTAATCACGACTTAAATTAGCTCGAAAGCCTAGTGGTTTAGGTTTAAGCTGTATGGTTCAATTACAAAGAAAATGCACGGAGTTGACGCTAGTCAATGAGTACAATTGATGTGGTAATTGAGCCTTACAGCGACAAGCTAAGCCATTAGTTACTGGAAGTCACCAAGGTTCCAATTACCTATATCATCTTCTGTTCCTGCTTCACCGTCAGGTCCTACTGAAAACACATCCATCTTACCCTGCTCACCTGGATTCAATAAAACATAGTCGTTACCCCAAGGATCTTTTGGTAAACGTTTTATATAACCATCTTCAGGAAAGCGACGTGGCTCTGGCTCAATATCAGTTTGTTCAACTAACGCTTCTAAACCTTGCTCTGTAGTTGGATAATCATAGTTATCCATTTTATATAAACTCAATGAGGTTTCTAAAGCGGTTACATCTGACACTGCCTTTTGCATATTCGCGCGTTCTTGGCTGCCCATTAAGTTAGGCACTACCATACTGGCAAGAATACCCAGAATAACGATAACTACCATGACTTCAAGTAAGGTAAAACCCTGTGCTTTTTTCATATTCATATTACTTTCCTAACGTCTGAGAAATTAAGTTTCCAACAGCTAAGCTGCTATTTAGCCTCCAACGAGGCTATTAAGTTGTAAAATAGGCTGTAAAATTGCCATAACGATAAAGAGTACAACACCTGCCATCGCTACCATAAGTGCAGGTTCAAAGGCTTTTAAAGAGATGCTTACCAAGGCTTCAAACTCACGATCTTGGTTATCAGCGGCTCGGCCAAGCATATGCTCTAACTGACCACTTTTCTCACCACTGGCAATCATGTGCAACATCATTGGAGGAAATAATTTAGTTTGCTCTAATGACACTCGAAGACTTGAACCTTCACGTACTTTATCGGTTGATGATTGTACTTGCTGCTTAATATATAAATTATCCAGTACTTCACCAGAGATGCGCATACTTTCGAGTAATGGCACCGCACTAGCGGTTAATATACTCAAGGTACGAGCAAAACGTGAAGTGTTAATGCCACGAGCTACTTTGCCAATACCGGGTACTCGTAATAAGTTCTTATGAAAAGCCATTTCAAAGTGCGGCTTTTTCAATAGCTGTGAAAATACTAACATGATGCCTGCGAGTATCAGTACTAACACTAAGCCGTAATCTCGAAGGAAATCACTACTGGCAATCAAAAATTGTGTAGTACCGGGTAAGTTCTCACCCATATGCTCAAACTGGCCTACTATTTTAGGTACTACTGCGGTTAAAAGAATGGCAATAACGCCAACGGCAACAACCGTCATAATAATAGGATAAACTAAGGCTTGGATAAGCTGCGAGCGCATTTGCTGTCGCTGTTCGGTGTAATCAGCGAGTCGGTTGAGTACTTTATCTAAATGGCCCGATTTTTCCCCTGCCGCAACCATGGCGCGATAGAGTCGATTAAATACTTTTGGGTATTCCGCCATACTTTCAGATAAACCATAACCTTCGGTCACCTTAGTACGAACCCCCATAATCATGCTTTTAATGCGGTTTTTTTCACATTGCTCACCAACCGCTATTAAAGATTCTTCCAGCGGTAAACCTGATTCGACTAGTGTCGCTAATTGACGGGTAATAAGTGCCAGCTCTGCTGCTGAAACTTTTCCGCCTTGGCTTTGTGAAAAGCTCAAAGCAAAGCTCGCTTTTTCACCCGCGGTTTTACTTTTCCCTACGGTTGCCGTGACTTCAATAGGCATTAAACCTTGATCACGTAATAAGCCACGCACTTGTCTAGGGGTATCGCCTTCGATAACACCTTTTTTAGTTTTACCGCGGTTATCTACCGCTTGGTATTCAAATGCTGCCATAATTGCTTCAATTACTTAACTTACTAAAATTACAAAACGATTAACTTATTTATCTTATTCACTCTTTAAGCGTCAGGAAAAACTCAGCACTAATCTTCGCGGGTTACGCGAAGCACTTCTTCTAGGGTGGTTTTACCTGCTAAAACTTTATTAAAACCATCTTGACGGATACTGGTATTGCTTTGGCGAACACATTTTTCAATCGCTTGTTCGCCCTGACCATTGTGAATAAGCTCTCTAACTTTTTCATCTACCGGCAATAACTCATGAATCCCCATTCTGCCGCGATAACCTTTAAAGCCACAATCAACACAACCCACTGCACGATAAATGACTTTGTCATTATCTTCAGGGAGCGCTAACAATTGTCGCTCTTCTTCATCAGGTAAGTGACTTGCACGACAATGCGGACATATAGTACGAACCAAACGCTGCGCTAACACGCCTAGTAAACTAGAAGAAAGTAAAAAAGGCTCAACCCCCATATCTTCCATTCGCGTAATAGCACCCGCAGCAGTATTGGTATGCAAAGTAGATAATACTAGGTGTCCGGTTAAACTTGCTTGTACAGCAATTGCCGCAGTTTCTAAATCTCGAATTTCTCCCACCATCACCACATCAGGATCTTGTCGTAAGATGGCACGCAAACCCCGTGCAAATGTCATATCTACTTTGGTATTAACTTGTGTTTGTCCAATACCTTCAATGGCATACTCAATAGGATCTTCACAGGTTAAGATGTTACGTTCTTTGGCATCAATTTGTGAAAGGCCAGCATACAAAGTGGTACTTTTACCTGAGCCGGTAGGGCCTGTTACTAAAATGATGCCATGAGGCTTTTCAATTATTTTTGAAAAATTAACACGGGTATCATCAGTCATACCTAAATCTTTTAGATCCAAGCGAGCAGCATTTTTATCTAACAAACGCAGTACCACACGCTCGCCATGACCAGTAGGCATAGTAGATACACGAACATCTACCGCACGTCCACCAATACGTAATGAAATTCGACCATCTTGTGGGATACGTTTCTCTGCAATATCAAGTTTCGCCATAACCTTGATACGGGAAACCAGCAGTGATGCAAGTTTACGGTTTGGCTTTAATACTTCACGCAATACACCATCTACCCTAAAACGAATTTGTAAGGTATTTTCAAACGTTTCAATATGAATATCTGATGCGCTTTCTTTAATCGCTTCACTCAACATGGCATTGATCAGCTTGATTATAGGCGCGTCATCTTCATTCTCTAGCAAATCTTCGCTTTCAATGAACTCATCGGCAAGTGAGTATAAATCTACCTCATTGCCGATATCTTCCATCATTTGTTGTGCTTCAGAGGAGTCTCTTTGATAAGCATCAGTCAATAACAGCTCAAACGCTGACGGCTCTAGAAAATTAAAACTAAAAGCAGACTTTAAGATACGGCGTACTTCTAAAATAATATCGAAATTAACGCTGGCTAAGCAATTTAATACAAACTTTCCCGTCTCTTCATCAGTAGAAATTAAAACGCTGTGGCGCTTTGCAAAAGCAAAAGGCAGCAACCAAATACCGCTTGGTTGTTGTTCAAGCTCTTCAGCTACTTTGCTGACTGCTAATTCATTGTCATCAGCCATGATTACTAATCTTCTTTCGCAGTGGGTGGCTTAGGTAAATCGACATTTTTTTCTTCTAGCTGCTTTTGGTATTCTTCAAAAGAAGGCGGCAATGTTAGGTTGTCTTGCCATTGTGGCAAGATTGGCATGTTTTCATTGCTCATTAATGATAAGCCTTCTTCATGCTTGCGAATTTGATCGGCACGAATGTAGTTATATTTAGATTCACTGATTTCAGTCATCAAGCTCGAATCACGTACGATGGTCGCGCGTAAGAACACCATTAAGTTACGCTTGCGAGTACTGTTACTGGTTGATTTAAATAAGTGACCTATGATTGGAATATCGCCTAACAGTGGTACTTTTTGCACACTTTCTTGCACGTCTTCATCGATTAAGCCACCAAGCACTACAGTGTCGCCACTATCAGCCATCACCGTAGTTTTAATTTCTCTCTTGTTAATGGAAATATCTACACCGGTAGAGCCGCTTACTGAAGAGACTTCTTGCTCGATAACTAACTGTACCGCGTCGCCTTCGTTCACTTGTGGCGTTACACGAAGCTTAATACCCACTTCTTGACGATCAACCGTTTGGAACGGGTTGTTATTATTACTACCCGTAGCTGAACCGGTAATAATTGGCACTTCTTGACCAACAATAAAGTAAGCTTCTTCATTATCTAGCGTTGTGATGCTTGGTGTTGCTAAGATATTTGAATTAGTATCGCTACTTACCGCTTGAACAATTGCGCCCCAGTCGTTTTTAGCAATACCAAACATCATACCGCTTACATTGCCTAATACCTGTGCAAGAATACTGTAATCACCATTTTGATCAGGGTTAACTACGGTATCACCATTTTCTTTGATGATAGTACTACCTTTTTCACCTTCAGCAGCTTGCGCCCCTGCAGCAATTGAAGAAATACTGGCTGGACCATTGGTAAATTGCGTAAAGCCACCCGCTTCGTTGTACCACTGCACACCTAAGCTAATACCATCACTTTCAAACACTTCAACAATGATTGCTTCAACTAATACTTGCGCACGACGTACATCTAGTTGACGGATTACCGCTTCTAAAGAGCGCAACATATCTGGCTGGGCAGTAATAACTAACGCATTGGTTGATTCATGCGCTTCAATACTGACATCACGCTTACTGGATGTGCGAGTTTTAGTTTTTGTACTTTTTGTTTCAGCGGCAATGGAGTCACTGACCCCTTGCAATACTTTCACTAAATCTTCAGATTTTGAATATTTAAGGTAATAAACACGGGTATTACCATTACTTTCTAACTCACTGTCTAAGCGTTTTACTAAACGAGCAACACGCTCACGAGCTTTGACTTCACCACTAACAATAACGCTGTTTGATCTATCATCAGCAACAATTTTAGGGATTAGGAAAGTTGGCTGACCTGCTTTACCGCTAGTTGGTTTATTCATTGCTTCAATAATGCGCACCATCTCTCCGGCTGAAGCATATTTAAGCTTTATAATTTCAACGTCTTGATCACCTGCTCTATCAACACGCTCAATTATTTTAACTAAGCGATTAACCGTCGATGCAGTACCCGTTAACATGATGACATTGGCAGGGTCATAGTTAACAACGTTACCGCCACCTGCTTGATCAGATAATTGTCGTAATAATGGTACTAATTCACGTACGGTAACATTTTTCACTTCAACAACACGGGTAACCATTTCATCGCCTAAGATGTTGCTTTTATCGCCAATAACTGGGATGGCTGCGGTTTTAGCATCTTTATTACGAATAATTTTAATGATGTTGTTATTCATCTCTACGGCTGCATAGCCATATACTTCAAGCACATTTAAGAAGAATTGATAATACTGTTTTTCAGTTAATAGGTCGTAACTGCGAACATTGATTTTTCCGCGCACATTGGGGTCAACGATCATGGTCTTTTTTAAGTTTTTACCGACGATATTAACGAATTCGGTAATTTCAGTGCCTTTAAAGTTTGGAGAGTACTGGGCAGCACTAACTTGCGCGATAAAACACAAGGTATTAAAGGCTATCGCTGTCGTTAATATTAATAAAAACTTCTTCATCATTGTACTTGTCTCTGCTTGCGTATCTTTATTGAAACCTAAGGGCTTCTATATAAGTATTTTTTAGTTAGCAAGGTAATGCACCTTACTAGTTTATTATCAATCTAAGCTAATCAGTATTTCGGTAAAATCACCTTGCCTGTCAACTAGCAAGGAAATATCACGCGCTTTTTTCATTTCTGCCATGGCCTGCATTGCTTGAGTTGGCACAATTAAATCAAAGCCATTCATTTGCACAGCTACATCACCGGCTTTTAAACCCGCTTGTGTGAAAAATTCAGGTTTCTTACCTGGTCGCAAGGTATAGCCGACAATTTTTCCTTCTCTGCGTTTAGGTGATACGCGAAGGTAATCACTCATTTTTGCAGGGTCTTTTGAAAGTTCACTGCGCAGGTTTTTAGCGGTTGCCGTTAATGCTTTATTATTTCGCTGGTCAACCACACCTGAAGGTTTCGAATTCGGCCCTATTTTAGGCTTATTAGTTCTAGTTCGTGGCTTATCTGCAACTTTCATTGCTGGTTGACTGTAATCAAAACCATCTAGCATTAAGGTTTCTAATCTGCCTGACTGTTTAATCAGTACGCGATCCATTAACACTTGCTCTAAGCTCGCTCGCGTACCTAGAATAATATCACCAACACCGTAAGTCTCTTGTTTACCTTGATGTTCAATAACGGCTGCAGCGATAGTTTTATCATCGCTAGCAACTAACCCTGAAAGCTTAAGGTTCAAGGTGGTTTCAGGTACCTTTTCCATTTCAACTTCCATCTCTTCGACTTCAGCTTCATTGTATTGACCAAACAAGTTTAATGACTGAATTTTAGCGACATCAATTTGTTGCTTAGTGTTAGAGGTCTGACGAATTTTGCTATTATTAACTTTATTGCTTTGCCCAGGTTGTGCTTGTGGTACAACAGACCAAGTAATATCAGCTGCAATAGAAGCAATATAAATCAATAACAAAGCCATCACTACTTGCGCAACACGTTGATGACCGAGTTGAGAAAATAAAGAGGAGAAAGCTGTCATGTTTGTCGGAAGCGCCATATCTACTTTTTGTATTATTATTATGAAATTAAGACATCTAATTCACTATTTTCAGCAAGTTAATTTATCAAGCCGACGTAGCAAATACGATGTTAGATTTTTGTTAAGTAAGCTCGGATGATACTTGACTGCAAGCTAAGCAACAAGTGATTGCCAGACTTTTTACCTCATTTGCTCAAATAAAATCGTAACAAAAATGCAATTGCTAGAGAAATATTGCTGTTCATGTTAATTTTCAGACCAAGATCCTTCGTTATAGTTCCTTGTAGTAGGTATTTCATGTCAAAGAACATTTCTTCAGAAAACAGCTCAACTCGTCTAGATAAATGGTTATGGGCTGCTAGATTTTATCGAACCCGTGCCATTGCCAAACAAATGATTGATGGTGGCAAAGTTTTTTACAATGGCCAACGCACTAAGTCGGGCAAAGCGGTATCAATCGGTGATATAATTAAAATTCGACAAGGCTTTGAAGAAAAAGAGGTCACGGTTATCGCACTTGCCGATAAACGACAAGACGCTACTTTTGCTCAAACCTTATATCAAGAGAATGAACAAAGTATTGCAAGCCGTGAAAAAAATGCCCTTGCCCGTAAACAAGGTATTTTACTCAGCCCAGCCAGTGATACTAAACCAGATAAAAAACAGCGTAGAAAATTGCGTGAATTTAAAGAAAGGATCTAACAGCCATGAGCCAATTCAATGTTTTAAATCGCTACTTATTTACCGATGCCCATGCTCGTGGTGAGCTTGTACAGTTATCAAGTAGCTTTAAAAGTATTATCAAAAACCATAATTACCCTGTAGGTGTTGAAAAGTTATTAGGTGAGCTACTTACAGCGACCTGCTTATTAACGGCAACCCTTAAGTTTGAAGGTGATATTACCGTGCAATTACAAGGTGATGGTCCTGTCGGTTATATGTCAGTAAGTGGTAATAATAACCAACAAATGCGCGGCATTGCTAAAATGGCTGAAAAAACTGACGCCGATACGCTTCAAGGACTTATTGGTAAAGGTACGATGATTATCACTATTCGCCCAAGTGTTGGTGAAGCCTATCAAGGTGTTGTTGCATTAGATAAAGATAATCTTGCCGATTGTTTAGCACATTACTTTGAAGTATCTGAACAAATACCTACCAAAATTTGGCTATTTAGTGATACAGACAAGCACCAAACCGCTGGTGCTTTAGTGCAGTTATTACCCGATGGTGACGGCAGTGTTGAAAACAAAGAAAAGCAATTAAGTGATTTTGAGCATTTATGCCAACTGACTAACACTATCAAAAGCGAGGAGATATTCACCCTAGAAGCTGAAGCCTTACTTTATCGTTTATATCATCAAGAGCAGGTAAATATATTTGATCCGCAACCTGTTAGTTACTTGTGTGGTTGTTCACAAGAAAAGTGTTTAGCGGCAATTTCACAAATTGAACCAAGTGAAATTAAAGCAATTATTGCAGAGCAAGGTAAAATCTCAATGACTTGTGACTATTGCATTACTACTTACGATTTCGATGAACTAAGCCTTCAAAGTTTCATTTCGAAAGTTAAACACTAGTTTAATTAGTTTTTTTTAGCAAAAAATCCCCATCTGTTGCCAACCTTAGTTATCACTTATTCCACATAGTGGTAATTAAGGTTCATTTAATAATTCCTTACACCCCCTTAATTCGTTAGACTTAACACTTAGTTAGCTCAATTTGTATACTTTTTGTTTTAGCCATTCATGAAGTTTATAGTGAAAACTTTCATATTAAATTATTTTTTGCTTTCGTTTTGTTCGCTATTGCCCTAAAATACCCACAATGAAGCCAGCGTGAAAACTTTCACCACATACTTCATCAACCTACTTACTTAAAATTGAAATTTGTCATACTTAGGAGTGAACTTGCTATGACCGCCCCGAAAAACTCAATTGATTTGTCACAATACGGCATCAACGATGTTAACGAAGTTGTTTATAACCCATCGTATGAGTTACTTTTTAGTGAAGAAACTAAAGCTGGCCTCGAAGGCTTTGATAAAGGCGTAGTGACTGAGCTAGGTGCAGTTAATGTAGATACTGGTATTTTTACTGGTCGTTCTCCTAAAGATAAATATATTGTTCGTGATGAAGTAACTCGCGATACTGTATGGTGGTCTGATCAAGGTAAAAACGATAACAAAGCCATGACTCCTGAAACATGGGATCACTTAAAGGGTTTAGTAACTACTCAGCTTTCTGGTCAACGTTTATTTGTGGTTGATACTTTTTGTGGCGCTGACGAAGCAACGCGCTTAAAAGTACGTTTCATCACACAAGTTGCTTGGCAGGCTCACTTTGTTAAAAACATGTTCATCCGTCCTACTGACGCTGAACTTGAAACTTACGAACCTGATTTCGTAGTTATGAACGGTGCTAAAACAGTTAACGATAAGTGGGAAGAACAAGGATTAAACTCTGAAAACTTTGTTGCTTTCAACTTAACGGAAAAAATTCAATTAATTGGTGGTACTTGGTACGGCGGCGAAATGAAAAAAGGTATGTTCTCAATGATGAACTACTACCTTCCGCTGCAAGGTATCGCTTCTATGCATTGTAGTGCAAACGTTGGCGAAGATGGCGATACCGCTATTTTCTTCGGTTTATCAGGTACTGGTAAAACAACCTTATCAACTGACCCTAAACGTCAACTAATCGGTGATGATGAGCACGGTTGGGATGACAACGGTGTATTTAACTTTGAAGGTGGTTGTTACGCGAAAACAATTAACCTGAGCAAAGAAAACGAACCAGACATCTACAATGCCATCCGTCGTGATGCATTATTAGAAAACGTGACTGTTGATGCTGATGGTAAAATTGATTTTGACGACAACTCAAAAACTGAGAACACTCGTGTTTCTTACCCAATTCACCACATTGATAACATCGTTAAGCCGGTATCTCGTGCAGGTCACGCTAAGAAAGTAATTTTCTTAACTGCTGATGCATTTGGTGTTTTACCACCTGTTGCTAAATTAACGCCAGAGCAAACTGAATACTACTTCTTATCAGGTTTCACTGCTAAATTAGCAGGTACTGAGCGTGGTATTACAGAGCCGACACCTACTTTCTCTAGCTGTTTCGGTGCTGCGTTCTTAAGCTTACACCCAACACAATACGCAGAAGTATTACAAAAACGTATGCAAGCTGCCGGTGCTGAAGCATACCTAGTAAACACAGGTTGGAACGGTACTGGTAAACGTATTTCAATTAAAGCAACACGTGCCATTATTGATGCAATCTTAGATGGTTCAATTGATAATACTGAAACTGAAATTGTACCTTTATTTAACTTAGAAGTGCCTAAGTCAATTGACGGTGTTGAAGGTGACATTTTAGATCCTCGTAACACTTACCAAGATGCTAATGTTTGGACTGATAAAGCTGTCGACTTAGCTAAGCGCTTTGTTAATAACTTTGAGAAGTTCACTGATACTGACAATGGTAAAGCACTCGTTGCTGCTGGTCCTCAGTTAGCAAAAGATGAGTTAAAAGCAGTAAGCTAATCTGATGAAATAGATATTAAAAAGCCCTAAGTAAGCAATTACTTGGGGCTTTTTTTTGCCTCACTATCAAGCGACTAAATTCTGCTTAAATCGCTTTGTTAAGCATTTTAAAGGTAACTTTGAGAAGTTCACTGATACTGCTCTTACCCAAAAGGAAGCGGCAAAGCACTCGTTGCTGCTGGTTCTCAGTTAGCAAAAGTTAAATTAACGCGAGCTTAGTCTTTGATAAATATAACAAAGCCCCGGACAACAAGTTATCAGGGGCTTTTCACTTCATTGTTCATGCTGGAATTGTGCTAAAGCTTCATTCTGCTTAGGGTTAACACTAAAACTTTAACGGTAACAACACCTTGGCTTCTAACCCACCCAGAGGCTTATTTGATAACTCTACCTTCCCCCCGTGAGTATCAATGATACGCTTGATAATAGCTAAACCAAGCCCACTACCTTCTGTTCCTCGTGCGGTATCACCTTGAGTAAATGGCTGAAATAGTCGCTCAATATCAGCATCAGGAATGCCTGCACCATTATCACTAACTTTAAAGTATGCATAACCTTTTGCTTTATTAACGCCGGTAATAACCTCAATTTCCTCTGTAGTGTAGCGAATGGCATTTTGAATTAAGTTTGCTAAAGCACGTTTCACCGCAACATGACGTAGAGGTATTTTAGGACACGGCGCTGGGTAAAATGTAATGACTCGATCACTTGGCGTTTCAACGTTAATGACCTCTTCTACCAAAAGATTTAAGTCCCCTAACTCAGCTTTATCTTTTGAATCATGACGGATGTAATCGATAAACTGATCGATGATATTATTCATATCATCAATATCTGTTTCGATGCCCTCTTTAAGAAATGCGTCTTGCTCTTGCATCATCTCACTGGCAAGCCTTATCCGGGTTAATGGTGTTCGTAAATCATGAGAAATCCCAGCCATTAATAAGTTTCGATCATCCTCAAGCTGCTTGATGCCCTTGGACATATGATTAAAAGCTTGCGTTACCGCCATTATTTCAGAG